>NZ_JANCLM010000003.1:0-228405 GCF_024259445.1 Pseudomonas sp. DVZ6 | reverse complement strand
TGGCATCGCCGCTGGCGACACCTTCGACAGCATCGAGGTGTACCAGGGCTCGAACTACGCCGACACCTTCATCAGCGACGCGCGCGCGCAGACCTTCGATGGCGGCCTGAACGACACGATGGACTATTCGCTGTCCGACCAGGCGGTGACGATCACCATCGACAACACCGGCGGCAAGGGCCAGGGCGGCGACGCCGAAGGCGACAAGTTTACCGGCATGTACAGTGTCATCGGCAGCAGCCAGAACGACACCTTCATCATGCAGGCGACGGGGTCGAGCAAGAGCTTCGCCGGTGGTGCCGGCAACGACGTGTACTACCTGCATGGCGCTGCCGGCGTGTTCGAGCAGGCCGGTGGCGGAATCGACGAGGTGCGCACCTCCCTGGCCAACTACACCCTGACCAACGAAGTGGAAAACCTCACCTACATCGGCTCTGGCAATTTCACCGGTTATGGCAATGCCGGCAACAACGTGATTGTCGGTGGCGCTGGCAATGACACCTTGTTTGGCGGTGCCGGTGCCGACCGTTTCGTCGGCGGCGCGGGTATCGACACTGTTTCGTATGGCGACAGCACTGCTGGCATTCTCCTGAATCTCAAGACCGGCGTGCATGGCGGTATCGCCGAGGGCGATACCTTCGAGGGCATCGAGAAGTTCGTCGGCTCGTCGTCGGGCGATGTCTTTGTGGCCAACGATCAGCCCAACGACTTCAATGGCTCGCTAGGTGTCGATCTGTTGACGTTCGCCGGCGAGGGCGCTGGGGTTACGCTCGATCTGAACGCTACCGGTAATGACCTGTTCACCAGTATCGAGAGTTTCGAGGGTACGGCGTTCAGCGATACGTTCGTGGGGACCACTGCGAACGAGAACTTCATTGGCGGTGCTGGCGCGGATGTGATCAATGGTGGGGCCGGTCGGGATTCGGCCTGGTACATCTCGAGCAATGCCGGCGTGTCGATCGATCTTGCCGCAGGTACTGTGGCTGGCGGGCATGCCGAGGGTGATGTGCTGAGTGGAATCGAAGGGCTGGCGGGCTCCGCGTTCGCCGATGTGCTCAATGGCGATGCCGGTGCGAACACGCTCTATGGCGCCGAAGGCGACGATGTCATCAATGGCGGTGCGGGCAATGACATCCTCTACGGGGATGGCATCTACTCCACCGATTTCGGTGCCCTGGCGCGCCCGGCGAACACCCAGGTCGCCCAGGCGGATGTCGTCAATGGCGGTGACGGCGACGACACCATCACCGGTGCGCTGAACGACACGGGTTCCGTCTACCATGGTGATGCCGGCAACGACACCATCCAGACCACCAACGGCAAGGCGTATGGCGATGATGGCAACGATCGCCTGGTTGGTAACGGTTTTGCCTACGAACTCTATGGTGGCGCCGGCGCCGACCGCCTGGACATGATGTCGGCCGGTTACGCCTTCGGTGGCGAGGGCAGTGATGTCTACACGATCTACTCCAAGGCGGGCGTGGTGATCCAGGATACCGGTAGCGCAGGTGTCGACGTGGTGGTGCTGAAGAACATCCAGACCTTCCAGGATGTCGTGGTGCAGAACGATGGCGTCAATGCCTTCATCTTCTCCAAGGCTGACTGGAATGCCGGCAACCTCGATTCGGGGGTGATGCTCAGCAACTGGTACGCCGGCTCGAATACCATCGAGTCGTTCCAGACCAACAACGGCGACACCTTCACCATCACCTGACAGGCAAGCGGCGTCTGACAGCGTCCGCAGGCGGCCAAGCCTTGCCGCTGTCAGGCACCCGCCGCCGAGATTTTGTCTCTCTGTCAGCGTGCTTTTCGGCAAAGGCCCCGTAAACCGGGGTCTTTGTCGTTTCTATGGCAATTGGCGCGAAACTTGCTCGAAGCTTGGTATAGCCACGGCGACCGGCAATCGATCGCCCGTGCAGCGGAGGATGACTGTGGACAAGATGCTTTACGTGGCCATGACCGGCGCCAGCCAGAACGCGCTGGCGCAGAAGGCCCATGCCAACAACCTGGCGAACGTTTCCACCAACGGCTTCCAGCGTGATCTGGAGCAGGCCCGTTCGATGCCGGTGTTCGGCGACAGCTTTCCGGCGCGCGCGTTTGCCATGAGCGAACGGCCGGCCACCGATTTCAGTGCCGGTCCGCTGGTGGAAACCGGTCGCGAGCTGGACGTGGCGGTCAGCGGCAACGGCTTCATTGCCGTGCAGGCCCCCGATGGCAGCGAGGCCTACGTGCGCACTGGCGGCCTGAACATTGACGCCCTCGGTGTGTTGCGCGCCGGCAACGGCATGGCGGTAATCGGCAATGGCGGTCCGATCGCCATACCACCGGAGCAGAAGGTCGAGATCGGCGATGACGGCACCATCAGCATCCGCGCCATGGGCGAGGACCCGCGGGTGATGGCCGAGGTCGACCGAATCAAGCTGGTCAACCCTGACATCAAGGGCATGATCAAGGGCCAGGACGGGCTGATCCGTACCGCCAGCGGCCAGCCGGCCGACATGGACGTGAACGTGCGCGTGGTGTCGGGATTCCTCGAAGGCAGTAACGTCAATGCCGTGGAGGAAATGACATCGGTGCTGGCGCTGTCCCGACAGTTCGAGTTGCACGTCAAGATGATGAAAGCGGCCGAGGAAGGCGATCAAGCCATGGCTCGGGTTTTGCAGATCGGCTAATCACATTTGAACGGGTGCCGTAAAACAGGCGCACGAGGAGAACACTAAATGCTTCCGGCTCTTTGGGTCGCTAAAACCGGCCTTTCCGCCCAGGATACCAACCTGGCGGTCATCTCGAACAACCTGGCCAACGTCTCGACCACTGGCTTCAAGCGTGATCGCGCCGAGTTTCAGGACCTGCTGTACCAGATCAAGCGCCAGCCCGGTGCGCAGTCCACCCAGGACAGCGAGCTGCCTTCGGGCCTGCAGGTCGGTACCGGTGTACGTATCGTCGGCACCCAGAAGAACTTCCAGACCGGCAGCCTGCAGACGACCGAGAATCCGCTGGACATGGCGGTCAACGGTCGTGGCTTCTTCCAGGTGCTGCAGCCTGACGGCACCGTCTCCTATACCCGTGACGGTACCTTCCACCTGAACTCCGACGGCCAGGTCGTCACCGCCAACGGCTTCGCCCTGGAACCTGCGGTCGTCGTACCGCCGGATGCCCAGACCTTCACTGTCGGCCAGGACGGCACGGTGTCGATCACTACCCCTGGCAACCCGGCCGCGCAGGTCATCGGCAACATCCAGACCGCCGACTTCATCAACCCGGCGGGCTTGCAGGCCATCGGCGGCAACCTGTTCCTCGAGACCGCCGCCAGCGGTGCGCCGCAGATCGGCACGCCTGGCCTGAACGGTTTCGGCCCCACCCTGCAGAAAACCCTGGAGGCGTCCAACGTCAGCACCGTGGAAGAAATGGTCAACATGATCACCACCCAGCGCGCCTACGAGATGAACTCCAAGGTCATCTCCGCCGCCGACAAGATGCTGTCGTTCGTCACCCAGCAGCTGTAAGCCCTGGCGGTCCGATCAAGGCGGGCCGCTGATCATCCGCTCGCTGTTGCAGCGCCTGTTTCACCATGAGGTAAGTGTCATGAGCCGTCTGTTGTCCGTATTCGCCCTTGGGGGGGTGGTGTTGCTGGCTGGTTGCGTTGCGCCGACGCCCAAGCCAAACGACCCGTATTATGCGCCGGTCTTGCCGCGCACCCCGTTGCCGGCGGCGGCCAACAACGGCTCGATCTACCAGGCCGGTTTCGAGCAGGGTCTGTACACCGATCGCAAGGCGTTCCGGGTCGGTGACATCATCACCATCACCCTGAACGAGCGTACCTCGGCGAGCAAGAACGCCGGTTCCCAGATCCAGAAGAACAGCAAGGCCGATATCGGCCTGACCTCGCTGTTCGGCACCGTGCCCAACACCAACAACCCGCTGGGCAGCGGCGACCTCACGCTTGAAGCCGGTTACAGCGGCGACCGCTCCACCAAGGGCGACAGCAAGGCCACCCAGGGCAACACCCTGACCGGTTCCATCACGGTGACCGTGGCCGAGGTGCTGCCCAACGGCATCATCGCCGTGCGCGGCGAGAAGTGGATGACCCTGAACACCGGCGAGGAACTGGTGCGCATTGCCGGCCTGATTCGTGCCGACGACATCGCCACCGACAACACCGTGCCGTCCACCCGCGTGGCCGACGCGCGCATCACCTATTCGGGCACCGGCTCGTTCGCCGATGCCAGCCAGCCCGGTTGGCTGGACCGTTTCTTCATCAGCCCGCTCTGGCCTTTCTGAGTACGGATGACCATGTTCAACGCTAGGCGGTTGATTGCCGCGACCCTGCTTCTGTCCTGTGCGTTCGGTGCTCACGCCGAGCGCCTGAAGGATATCGCCAGCATTTCCGGCGTGCGCGCCAACCAGCTGATCGGCTATGGCCTGGTGGTGGGCCTCAACGGCACGGGTGACCAGACCACCCAGACACCGTTCACCCTGCAGACCTTCAACAACATGTTGTCGCAGTTTGGTATCAAGGTGCCGCCGGGGTCGGGCAACGTGCAGTTGAAGAACGTTGCTGCTGTGTCGGTGCATGCCGACTTGCCGGCATTCGCCAAGCCCGGCCAGGTGGTCGACATCACCGTGTCTTCCATCGGCAACTCCAAGAGCCTGCGTGGCGGTAGTCTGTTGATGACGCCGCTCAAGGGTATCGACGGCAACGTCTATGCCATCGCCCAGGGCAATCTGGTGGTGGGCGGCTTCGATGCCGAAGGTCGCGACGGCTCGAAGATCACCGTCAACGTTCCGTCGGCTGGTCGCATTCCCGGCGGTGCCTCGGTCGAGCGCGCGGTGCCGAGCGGATTCAACCAGGGCAACAGCCTGACGCTCAATCTCAATCGTCCGGACTTCACCACCGCCAAGCGCATCGTCGACAAGGTCAACGAGCTGCTCGGCCCGGGCGTGGCCCAGGCCGTCGATGGCGGTTCGGTGCGGGTCACCGCGCCGATGGACCCGAGCCAGCGCGTGGACTACCTGTCCATCCTCGAGAACCTCGAGATCGATCCGGGCCAGGCGGTGGCCAAGGTCATCATCAACTCGCGCACCGGGACCATCGTCATCGGTCAGAACGTCAAGGTGTCGCCGGCGGCGGTCACCCACGGCAGCCTGACCGTGACCATCACCGAAGATCCGATCGTCAGCCAGCCGGGGCCGTTCTCCAATGGTCAGACCGCGGTGGTGCCGCGTTCGCGGGTCAACGCCGAGCAGGAAGCCAAGCCGATGTTCAAGTTCGGCCCGGGCACCACGCTGGATGAGATCGTCCGTGCGGTGAACCAGGTCGGCGCGGCGCCGAGCGACCTGATGGCCATCCTCGAAGCGCTGAAGCAGGCCGGTGCGTTGCAAGCCGACCTGATCGTGATCTGAGGACGCCAGGGATGAATTCGAAGAGTCTTGTTTCCAGTCAGGCCGACAGCGGCGCCTACACCGACCTCAATCGCCTGGGCTCGCTCAAGCGCGGGGATCGCGACAGCGAGGGCAACATCCGCAAGGTGGCCCAGGAGTTCGAGTCGTTGTTCATCAGCGAGATGCTCAAGGCGTCGCGCAAGGCCAGCGATGTGATGGCTGACGAAGACAGCCCGATGAACAGCGACACGGTCAAGCAGTACCGCGACATGTACGACCAACAGATGGCCGTGAGCATGTCGCGCGAAGGGGGTGGTATCGGCCTGCAGGATGTGCTGGTGCGCCAGCTGTCGAAGAACAAGGCCGCGCGCCCGAACACCAGTCCGTTTCCCCGGGTCGAAGGGCAGGCGCCGGCATTGTGGGCCTCGAAAGTGGCCGAGCCCGCGCACATGGTCGAGAGTGCCGCTACGCGTAACGATGTGGCTGCGCTCAATGCGCGGCGCCTGGCGCTGCCTGGCAAGCTCACCGATCGCTTGCTGTCCGGCATCGTGCCGTCCGCTGGCAATGCCGTCGCCAATGCCACGGCACTGCCTGGGCGTGGCGATATCCCGCCCGGTGGCGTGGCCGTCGGCGACTGGGAGCCGGCCCGCAGCTTCGCGGCGCCAGGTGGCAACCTGCAGATTCTCGGTCGGGCCGTGGCCCAGCCGCCGCTGGCACCGAAAAAGGCCTTCGCCGACAGCGACGCCTTCGTCGCCACCATGCTGCCGATGGCCGAGCAGGCCGCCAAGCGCATCGGTATCGATCCGCGCTACCTGGTGGCCCAGGCCGCGCTGGAAACCGGCTGGGGCAAGTCGGTCATGCGCAACCCCGATGGCAGCAGCAGTCACAACCTGTTCGGCATCAAGGCCACCGGCAGCTGGCAGGGCGGCGAGGCGCGGGCGATCACCAGCGAGTTCCGCAACGGCCAGTTCGTCAAGGAGACCGCGGCGTTCCGTTCCTACGACAGCTACCAGGACAGCTTCCACGACCTGGTGAGCCTGTTGCAGAACAATTCGCGCTATCAAGATGCAGTGCGGGCGGCCGATAAACCAGAACAGTTTGTGCGGGAGTTGCAGAAGGCCGGTTACGCCACCGACCCCAACTACGCCAGCAAGATCTCGCAGATCGCAAAACAGATGAAGTCGCAGCAGAGCTACGCAATGCTCGGTACCACCACGAAACTTTAAGGGCAGGAAACCATGGCGAGTTTGATCAATATCGGTATGTCTGGCCTGGGCGCCGCCCAGTCCGGGATGTACACCCTGGGTAACAACATCGCCAATGCCGATGTGGAAAGTTACTCTCGCCAGCAGATCGTCCAGAAGACCAAGGGTGGCCAGCAGGTCGGCCAGGTGTTCATCGGCACCGGCACCACGCTGTCCGATGTGCGCCGGGTGTACAACGCCTTCCTCGAGAACCAGCTGCGTTCCACCACGTCGCTGTCCAGCGACGCGAACGCCTACCTCAACCAGATCGGCCCGCTGAACAATGCCCTGTCCAGCGCCGACACCGGTATCACCGCGGCGCTCAAGAGCTTCTTCAGCGCGATGCAGGACGCCTCGGCCAAGCCCACCGAGGATGCCTCGCGGCAATTGCTGCTGACCAGCGCCCAATCGCTTGCCAAGCGTTTCAACAGCCTGTCGGCGCAGTTCAACCAGCAGAACAGCAACATCAACACCAACATGGCGGCGACGGCCGACCAGATCAACAAGCTGACCGCGACGATCTCCGAGTACAACCAGCAGATTGTCAAGATGACCGCCATCACCGGCAAGCCCAACGACCTGCTCGACCAGCGCGACGGCGCGGTGCGCGAGTTGAACAAGCTGATTGGCGTGGACGTGGTCGAGCGTGACGGCAACTACGACATCTACCTGAAGAACGGCCAGTCGCTGGTGCTGGGCAACACCACCCAGACCCTGGGCGTGGAGCCTGCGGCGACCGACCCGTCGCGGATGAACCTGGTGCTCAATCGCGGCTCGACCAAGATGGACATCACCGACAGCACCACCGGCGGCGAGCTGGGCGGTCTGCTGCGCTACCGCAAGGACACCCTGGACCCTGCGCTCAACGAGCTGGGCCGTGTGGCCCTGGTGGTGGCCGATGCGATCAACAGCCAGCTGGCCCAGGGCATCGACAAGAACGGCGAGTTCGGCGCGACCCTGTTCGGCGACATCAACAGCGCCGCCGCCATGGCCGGGCGCAGCGTGGCCAAGCTCGGTAACAGCCCCGGTTCCGGCAACCTCGATGTGAACATCAAGGACACCGGCAAGCTGACCACCAATGACTACCAGGTAACGTTCACCAGCGCCAACGAGTTCACCGTACGCCGCCTGCCCGACAACACCGAGATGGGCAAGTTCGACATCACCGCCAATCCACCACCGGTGATCGATGGCTTCAGCCTCAACCTGCGCGGTGGCGCACCGATCGCCGGCGACAGCTTCAAGATCACCCCCACCCGCAATGCCGCGGCCAGCATCGAGACGGTGCTCACCGATCCCAAGCGCCTGGCGATGGCCAGCCCGCTGACCGCTACCAGCGGATCGGGCAACAAGGGCACCGGGCAGATCAGCCAGCCCACGCTGACCTCCGAGCTGGACATCTACGATGCCGCCCAGCGCGCCGACCTGCAGACGGGGCTCAAGTACTCGACGCCGGTCAAGCTGGTGTTCGGTGACGAGAAGACCTCGCCCCAGACCTACACCATGTTCGATGCCAAGGGCAGCCCCATCGGCAGCGGCACGATCATCCCCGGCCAGGAGAACAAGCTGCAGCTGTCCGTGCCGATGGTCGATGGCAGCGGCAACCCGATCAACGACGCCAGCGGCACGCAGAAGAAGTTCACCTTCGAGATGACCGTCGCTGGCGCCCCGAAGGGCGGTGACAACTACACCGTCTCGCTGACCGGTGCCGGCTCGGCCGACAACCGCAACGCCCAGTCGGTGATCAACCTGCAGACCAAGCCCACCGTCGATACCGGTGCCGATGGCAAGGGCATCAGCTTCACCGATGCCTACGCCAAGCTGGTGTCCAACGTCGGTGGCAAGACCAACCAGGCCGAGATGGACAGCAACGCCACCCAGGCGCTGCAATCCTCCGCCCTGACCAGCCGCAACTCGAGCTCCGGCGTGTCCGTGGACGAAGAGGTCGGCAACCTGGTCAAGTTCCAGCAGTACTACACCGCGTCGTCGCAAATCATCAAGGCGGCCCAGGAAACCTTCGCCACTTTGATCAACAGCCTTTAAGGAGCCGTAGACCGTGCGCATCTCCACCCCGCAGTTCTACAACAGCAGCAGCGCCAACTACGAGCGCACCTTCGGCAACGTCAACAAGACGACGCAGGAAGCCAGCGACTTCATTCGCGTGCGCACCGCCGCCGACGATCCGGTCGGCGCCGCGCGCCTGTTGCAGCTCGAGCAGCAGCAGAACATGCTCGACCAGTACAAGGGCAATATCACCAACGTGCGCAACGCGCTGGGCAGCAGTGAAAGCACGCTCAACGCCATCGGTTCGATCCTGCAGCGCGTCAACGAACTGGCTGTCAGCTCCGGCAACGCCAGTTTCACCGACGCCGATCGCAAGGCCAACGCCTCCGAACTGGCCTCGCTGGAAGACCAGCTGTTCTCGTTGATGAACAGCAAGGACGAGAACGGTAAGTACCTGTTCTCCGGCTCCAAGGGCGATACCCAGCCTTACGTGCGCAACTCCGACGGCACCTACAGCTACCAGGGCGACCAGAGCAACCTGATGCTGCAGGTCGGCGACATGCTCAGCCTGGCCGCCAACGAGACCGGCTACAGCGCCTTCGAGCAGGCGCTCAACACCAGCCGCAGCGAGACCCGCCTGACCGCGCCGGCCACCGATGACGGCCGGGTCAGCCTGTCCAACGGCCAGGTGTCCGGTAACACCACCTACAACGACCGCTTCCGCAGTGGCGAACCCTACAGCGTCCAGTTCACCAGCAGCACCGAGTACAAGATCCTCGATGCCGGCGGCAACGATGTGACCCTGGAAGCCAGCCAGGGTGGCAAGTTCGATCCCAAGGGTACCAATACCACCATCAGCTTCCGCGGTGTCGACCTGCGCCTGAAGATCAGCTTCCAGGCGGGTGACGAAGCCAACCCGGATGCCGCCATCGCCGGTCACAGCTTCAACCTGAGCTCCAAGGCCGATTCGATCGCCGGTACCCGCAGCCCGGGCAATACCTCGTCGGCGCAGATCACCGATGCGACCATCAGCGACCCGACCGCCTACAAGGCTGCGTTCCCGGGGGGCGGCGCGGTGCTGAAGTTCACCAGCGCCACCGATTTCGAGCTGTATGCCTCGCCGATGACCGCCGACAGCCGTCCGATCTCCAGCGGCACGCTCAGTGGCACCACGGCCACTGCTGCCGGTGTGACGTTCGACCTGGCAGGCGCTCCGAATGCCGGCGACTCGTTCGCGGTCAAGGCGGACACCCATCAGAACCAGAACATCCTCAACACCATCAGCCAACTGCGGACCGCGTTGAGCACCCCACAGGACAATGATCCGGTGGCGCGGCAGAACTTCCTCGCCGCGCAGGACGCGGCGCTGGGCAATATCGCCAGCGGCATGAACCAGGTGTCGTCGTCGATCTCTGCCATCGGTGGTCGTGGCCAGGCGCTGGATGTACAGGCTGAAACCAACGAGGCGCTTGCTGGCGAGAACACCAAGACACAAAGTTCGATCCGCGAGAGCGATCCGGCCGAAGTGATGCTGCGCCTGGAAATGCAGAAGAACATGCTGCAGGCCTCGATGCAGTCCTTCGCCAAGATCGCCGGCCTGTCGCTGGTCAACTACATCTGATCCACGAAGCCGTCTCGTCCGCCTTTCGGCAGGGTGAGGCGGCTCCTCGAAGGTGCCATGGGCCTGACCAGACGCCCGGCAGGGCATCCAGCCCTGTCAGCGAACCTTTGCCTTGAGTGAGTACCCGTGAGCGCACAACCCCTCGTCAGTATTGCCATTCCCGCGTTCAATCCTGAGTTTTTCCGCAGCACGTTGGCCAGCGCGATCGCCCAGGATTACCCGAATCTGGAGATCGTCGTATGCGACGACAGCCCCGGGGGCGAGATCGAGGCGATCTGCGATGAGCTGCGGGTCACTTCGCCAGCTCCCTTGCGCTACGTACGCAACCCGGTGCGCCTTGGTTTCGCCCGCAACCTGCTGGCTTGCCTGACGCACGCCTCGGGCGAGCTGATCAAGTTCCTCTGTGACGATGACACGCTGTTTGCCGGCTGTATCAGCCAGCAGGCCAGTGTGCTCGGTGAATCGCAACAGATCAGCATGGTCATCTGCCAGCGCCTGATGTGCGCCGCCGATGACGTACTATTGCCTTCACGTGCGCTGAACTTCGTGATTTCCGTGCACAGTGCGGTGCTGCACGGCACCGACTTGCTGGAAAGCGTCGCCGATGATGCACCCAACCTGTTCGGTGGCTTGAGCCACGCCTTGCTGCGCCGTGACCAGGTCGCGGCGTACCTGCCCACCCTGGTGCAGGATGGGCAGGGTTTTTCCGCTCGCCTGGACCTGGCGCTCTACGCTTGCGTTCTGCGCAGGGGACAGCTGGCCAGCCTGGAGCAGGTACTGAGCCTGGAACGAGTGCGTCCGGGGCGTCTTAGCCATCAAGGCACCATGGTCGAGGCGTACAAGAGCGACACCCAGTGGCTGCTGCAGATGCTCGCCGAACGTAATGCCGAGCCGGCGCCCGCCCACGGCTGGGTACGCTACATGCCGTTGGCGGACTACCTGGAAAACCCCCAGCAGAAGTGGGACGAGCTCGATCTTCGGCGCTTCTTCGGGGCGCAGATGGCCAACTTCAACCAGCAGATCGGTACCCACAGCCTGAGTTTTGCCGAGCTGTACGCTGAATGGCTCGAGCATCGCCGGCTATCCTCCGGGCAGGAACGGCTCTTGCCCAAACGTGTGGAGCAATGGCCAAGCCAGCCGGGTATCGCGGTGGTGGTGTACTGTGAGGCAGGTGACGAAAAGGAATTGCGTGCGACGCTGGACAGTCTCTGGCAGCAATCCTACCCGACCCAACAAGTCCTGGTAGTGACGCCTGAGGGTTTTGAACGGCCGGTGCAAGACCGTGTTCGTTACCTGGTGCGCGGCGATGCCGAGTTTATCTCGCTCAACCATTGGCTGGCTGACGGTCCGTCACTCGACTGGCTGTTCCTGCTGCGTGCTGGCGACTGCCTGCATACCCATGCGCTGGTGATCATGGCCGAGCGCATGGCGCTGCGTGGTGACAGCCTGTGCCTGTACATCGATGAGGGTGCCAACGACAGCCTCGCCGCGTCGGCACCGATCTTCAAGCCGGACTTCAACCTCGACCTGATGCGCAGCCTGCCCTACGTCGGGCGCCTGTTGGCATTCAACAATGCGGCGGTGCGTGAGCTTGGGGGCTTTGACGTCGGCTTCGAAAGCCTGGCGCCTCACGACCTGCTGTGGCGAATGATCGAGGCTCACGGCCTGCAGGTGGTCGAGCATATCCCAGAGGTGTTGGTGCAGTGCCGACACGGCTATGCCGAATGGCTGGCCGACACTGCAGGCCACGTCCAGGCGCCGCGGGTGCTGGAGGCACACCTGCGGCGCCTGGGTGTGGACGCGCAGGTGCAGGGTATTGCTGGCAGCCTGATGACCCGGGTCACCTACCTGCACCCCCAGGTCGCGAGCGTGTCGATCATCATTCCTGCCGTTGGCGACCTGGCGGTGCTGGTGCGGTGCGTCGAGTCTGTGCTGGCCAGTACCGCGCATCCCGATTTCGAGGTGGTGCTGGTCGCCAGCGTCGGGACGTCGGATGATGTGCGTGCCTGGCTCGACGGCTTGCGGGATCTGGGTAGTGAGCAATTGCGGGTACTCGAGAGTGCCGCCCAGGGTCGAGCGCAGAGTTTCAACGAGGGCAGTGTATACGCTCGGGGCGACTACCTGTTGCTGCTGGATGCCGGCTGCGTACTGTTCGAACCGCAGTGGTTGTCCGAGCTCCTGCAGCTTGGCCAGCGTCCCGAAGTCGGGATGGTCGGGCCCAAGTTGTTCGACAACAGTGGGGCCGTGGTTTCGGCGGGCCTGGTCCTGGGGATGCAGGCCACGGCGGCCAGTCCATTCCTGGGCTGCCCGGTGAACGAAGACGGCTACATGAACCGGCTGAGCCTGGTACAGAACTGGAGCGCGCTGAGCCTGGACTGCCTGTTGGTGCGGCGTGAACTGTTCGCCGAGCTGGGGGGGCTGGACACTGCCGCGCTGCAGGCATCGCTGCACGACGCCGACCTGTGCCTGCGGGCGCGGGCGGCCGGTTATCTGTCGGTGTGGACGCCGTTCGCGCGTGTGGCCAGGCTGGGCGCCCAGGCGGCCGAGGAAAGCTCGCCGCGAAGCTGGCAGGACGACCGTGATGCCTTGTATGCGCGCTGGCTGGCCTGGGTGGCGAATGATCCGGCCTACAACCGCAACCTCAGCCTCAAGTTGCCGAATTTCAACTTCGACCCTGGATTGCGGGGTGGGTGGGATCCGTTCATCGCGCGGGCCATGCCGTCTGTCCTGGCGCTGCCGAGCAGCACCTCGGCGGTCGGACACTATCGAGTGGTCCAGCCGTTCAATGAGCTGGAGCGGTCGGGCTGGATCCAGGGGCGTATCGACTACAGCGCGCCGGGGCTGATCGACCTCGAGCGGGAAAAGCCCGATGTGGTGATCCTGCAGTGCCGCTACCTGCCCGCCAACGTCAGGGATATCGAACAGTACAAGCGCTTTTCCAGTGCGCGGCGCATCTACGAGCTGGACGACTACATCATCGATCCACCGAAGAAGAACGACCATGCGCGCAACATGCCGAGCAACATGCGTGAGCTGGTCAGCAAGGCGATTTCCCTGTGCGACCGGGTGGTGGTCTCCACCGAGCCACTGGCCGACGCGCTGTCGAGCATGCACCAGGACATCCGTGTCGTCCCCAACATGCTCGCCGCATCGCTGTGGAGCGGACTGACCAGCCAGCGCCAGACCAGCGTACGTCCGCGTGTGGGTTGGGCAGGGGGTACCAGTCACCGCGGTGATCTGGAATTGATGCTGGATGTGATCAAGACCTTGGCCAGCGAAGTCGACTGGGTGTTCTTCGGCATGTGTCCGGAGGCGCTGCTGCCCTACGTCAAGGAGTTTCACACAGGGATCTCGTTCGCGGACTATCCGCGCAAGCTGGCCAGTCTCAACCTGGACCTGGCGGTGGCGCCGTTGGAGCAGAACCTGTTCAACGACTGCAAGAGCAACCTGCGCCTGTTGGAATATGGCGCGTGCGGCTTCCCGGTCATCTGCACCGACACCAAGGCATATGCAGGCTACCTTCCCTGCACGAGGGTTCGCGAGAACACCACCGAGCAGTGGCTGGATGCAATCCGCATGCACCTTGCCGACCCGATGGCCAGCTACCGCCAGGGTGATGCACTACGCGAGGCGGTTCTGCGTGACTACGTACTGAACGAACACCATCTGCAGCATTGGGCCAACGCCTGGCTGGCTGACTGAATCCTGGCGCCTGGCCAAGCCAGGTGCCGAACCCCATGAACAGGTGCCCTATGAACGAAACTACACTTGGGTCGCGTGATGAAGTGACCGTCGTCCTGCTCGGACATGACCAGGCGGATCACCGTGCTCGCGCGGCGCACTACTACCGTCGCTCCGGCGTGCCGTGCCTGGGCCTGGCGTCGTCGGCGGTGGTCGATGCCGCAGCTTTGGTCGAGTTGCTGGCACAGGTGACGACGCCGTTCGTGTGCCTGGCGCTGGATGCCGACTTTGTCCTGGGTGCCGCGCTGGACAATGCTGCACGGTACCTGCATGCCCAGCCGGAGGTGATGGCCGTGCAAGGCCATGCCCTGGCCTATGCGCCGGGCAATAGCCAGCTGACTTATCACAAGGTGGGGGCGGTGTTCTGCACGCAGGCGGGCGAGGGTGTCCTTGATCGGCTGCGACGCCACGCTGACGCCGAGCAACAAGCCTGGCGCGCGGTAATCCGCACGCAGGCGCTGCAGGCCGCACTGGTGTCGCTGCCAGAGGGGCTTGATGTTGCAGGCTGGCGAGTGGCGCTGTCTTGCGCAATCCTGCTACGTGGGACGGTCGCCCATCTCGAGCAGACCGACGTGGTCTGCGAGTCGCGGCCTGAGAGCCTGCCCCCTGCCGTGCGCGAGGAGCGACTGATCCAGACCGTGCGTATCCTGCGCCAGTGGGGTGGTGGGGATCAGGGCGTGCTGTCCGATGATGATGGCTTCGAAACGCTCAATCGCTTCATACGCAAAACCTGGAGCCAGGGCGAACAGCCGCTGCTTTTCACCTCGCGCTGGACCAGCGTGATCGATGACCCGGTGCGTTCGTTCGAACCCAGTCAGCATGTGGAACTGCCTTACTACAGTCGCCCGCTGTTCGATCGGTTGACCGAGGTGGAGTTCCTTTGTCACGCCTGGCCGACCGGCAAGCGCCACCGGCATGCCCTCGAGGGGGCGTGGGTCCGTCAGCGCGACCTGCTGGTGATGCACCCCAATGACACCCGCGAGAGCCTGCAGGAGCGCTACTGGAAAGCGCTGGGGCTGGGCTTGTTCAACCTCCAGGTATGCCGCCGCCTCGAGCCGATGCTGACTGGAGAGGGCAATGCGCATCATGCCCGTGAGATGAATGACTGGATCGCACGCCTGCTTGAGGTGCCGGATAGCGAGACTCGCCACTCCTTGCTCGACACACCATCGGGGCAGGTACTCGCGGCGATCGACGCGGCCACCCCGGACGAAGCAGCGCGCAAGCGAGTGCTGGCCCACCTGGCCGAACACCCGGCGCCACAGATTGCATTTGTCGTGCTTGACCTGGAAAACGATGACCTGGCCTTGCAGGCGACCTTCGACAGCCTGCTGGCCAGTGGCCTGCGCGATTTCAAGCTGGTGGTGCTCAAGGCTGGCAAGCCACCGGCAATTACCACCGCGCGCGATACCTTGCACTTCATCCAGGTCGGCGAGGGCAATTGGGTTTCGCACTTGAACCAGTTGCTGCGCCAGTTGCCCAGTGAGTGGCTGTTGCTGCTCGAGGCGGGCGATGTGCTTCTTGCCGGCGGGTTGATGCGCCTGGCGGTTGAACTTGCCCAGGCCCCGGCTTGCCAGGCTATCGCCGCCGACGAAGTCCAGCGTGACACTGATGGGCGCCTGTTCGCGGTGCGCCGGCCTGGCAGCGACCTGGATCTGTTGCGTAGCCAGCCGGGGCTGATGGCGCGACACTGGCTGGTGCGTCGACAGGCGGTGCTCGACCTGGACGGTTACAACGGCACTGACCCGCAGACCCTGGAGTATGACTTGCTGCTGCGCCTGGTCGAGCATCACGGAGTTGCCAGCCTGGCACACATGGATGACTACCTGGTGGTCAGCCGGCAACCTTCCTCGGTATTTACCGAGGAGGCGCGCAAGATCCTCAATCGCCACCTCACCCAGCTGGGCTATCGTCCTCAGATCAGTGAGCCAGGGGCGGGGGGGCTGGCAATCGACTTCCGCCATAGCGCCACACCGATGGTCAGCATCGTGCTGGCGGGCGAGGTCGAGCCTACCTGGTTGACCGGTATTTTTCAGCGAACTCGCTATCCGCGCTACGAAGTGGTGCTGGCGCTTCCCGGGCAACCTTGCGCAGACCAGGCCGAAGCGCTTCAGGCATTCGGTGGCCGCCTGCGGGTCGTCGCTGGCGAAGCCGGTGCCACGCGTCAGCAACTGCTTGGTCTGGCGGCTGGCGAGGCGCGTGGCGATTACCTGGTGTTGCTGTCGCCGCATTGCCAGGTAATCACGCCTGCCTGGATCGAATCGCTGTTGAACGAGGCGCAGAGGCCAGAGGTTGGCGTTGTCGGCGCCAGCCTGTGGGCGGCTGACGGGACGCTGGCACACGCAGGTTTCGAACTGCTGGCCGGTCCTCGGGTGTATTCGCCCTGGCTGCATCTGTCGCAAGCGGACAGCGTCGCGGTGCAATGGCCACTGTCGGTACGTGCGTGCCCGGCGGTGTCCGATGGTTGCCTTATGGTGAGCAGGGATGCGTTCGAACATTGTGGTGGCCTGCCGCTCGCCGGGGATATCGGCATCGGCTTGAGCCTGGCGGTTCGCGAAGCAGGGTTGTTGGCTGTCTGGACGCCCAAGGCACAATTGCTCGCAGCTGGATTGCCTGCTCTGGATGATGAAGTCGCCACGCTCCTGGCTGCGAAGTGGCCTGCCGCTTTCGTAGGGTCGAGAGGGCTTGATCGCCTGAGCGATGAGCAGGGGCTGTCTGCCTCCCTCGGTTGGCTCGAACAGTTGATTTGACTGGCGCACTCGCCGGCAGCACGGGCATCTGGATCAATGCCAGTCAGTCAAACTGACTGGCATTTTTTCATCTTCGGCGAATGTCAGAGGCTGGATCGCAGGCGTCGAGGCTTTCTTCGACGATGGACCAGCCGTCGATCCTCAGTGACACAGGAATCTGATCCGCATCGTGGCCGAACGAGGCCCATGAAAAATCCGATGCCCTTTCAGGCATCGGATTTTTGCGGTTTGCGATGGGCTATCGAGGTAGGTAGCCCCTGTGTCGATATTACATGGCGCGGTCAGTTCGGCGACCAGGCCAGTTGCCAGTCCTGGAGGTGCGACTCATCCAGCAAGCCGATCTGTTCGGGCTTTCGGATGTGGTCGCGGGTATCGCCGAGGTGGCGTTCGAGCATCTGTGCCCAGGCGTCCAGTTCATTACGTACGTGCATGACATCGAGGTCGACCTGGAATGACTCGACATCGCTGCAGATCACCGCGTGGCCGCAGGCGGCAAATTGCAGTAGAGGCAAGGCGTCATTGAATTGTTCGGCCGGGTCATCCGCGCGCAGCGCCAAGGCCGTGTTCAGGTTCAGGCTGGCCAGCATCCTGGGCGTGTACTGGACATTGCCTGGATGAATTTCACGCGCACAGCCATGCAGGTGATGCGGCACGTCGCCCCAAAGGATCCAGTCCACCTGGTCGGCAAACCGGCGTACCAGGTTTTCTGCCAGTTGCGACGTTCGCGGGTGTCTGGCGGAGAAACCACAGCCCACTCGTACCTTGCCGTCCAGGTTTGCCGGGGATGGCAGGCTGGCCCAGCGTGCGTCCAGGCGGGTACCGATCACGCGGATGTCAGGGTGCATGTGCGCAAGGGCGTCGGCCATGGCTTGCGTCGGCACGACGACCCGATCCACCAGGCGCATGGCCTGTGTCAGAATTTCCAGCTCCATGCTGGTCGAGGCGGCTCCAGCCCCCAGGCCGGCGATTGGTCCGCTGACCTCGAGCACCTTGAAGGCCTGTGACAGTTCCACCCCTTGGCTGATCAGCTTGAGGCGGCGGCGGTCATTCTGGTGCTGGATGACGATGACGTCCGGGCGCAGACGCTCGACCTCGACCGGGCTGAGCGCGCGCGTGCTCAGGCAGCCATCGATCAGGCCGGCGTCGCGCAAGGCGCCGAAGACCGGTTTCAGGCGCTCCGAGGCTACTTGTTCGTCAAGCGCGGCATAGGCCAGCACCACGGGCAGTGGGCGCCAGCAGAGAGGCTTCCAGGTGAGGTCGTGCAAGGCCTCGAACGAATAGCCAGTGCCCCTGAGGGCAAAGTTCTTGTTGTAGGTCGGGTCATTGGCCAGGGTCGTCAGCCACTTCTTCTGGGCGTGGTGCTGCTCTTGCGCGAAGCGCTGGCGCAAGCGTGCATCCTTGCGAGCCTCGGACCAGGTCGCGCCACCTTCGTGAAGTAGCAGGGCGTGGGGTGTCCAGACATTGAGGTAGCCGAGTTCACCGACCTTCAGGCACAGGTCCAGGTCATTGCAGGTCAATTGGAAGTGCGCTTCGTCCATGCCCGTGACGGCTTCGTAGACTTCCTTGCGAATCATCAGGCAACTGGCGCTGACAGCGCTGACATTCTGGTCGACCAGAAGGCGTTGCAGGTATCCGCCATCATGGGCTGCCTGGTCGGCGTTGGGGCTGCCGGCTGGCCCGTTCAGGCCGCCAATCAGGCCGGCATGCTGGACATGCCCCGTTGGTGTGAGCAGCTTGGCGCCGACGATGCCGACTTCCGGGCGTTGAGCATGGTTGAGCAGTTCATCCAGCCAGTCGTCGTTGAGGATCGCCACGTCGTTGTTGAGCAACAGCAGGTATTCGCCGCGGGCATGGCAGGCGGCAAGGTTGTTCATGGCGCTGAAATTGAACGGCCCTGGGTGGTTGAGTACGCTCAGCTTGCTTGCGGCGATGTTCGCCATGAGCTGCAGCCATTCCAGGGTTTCCGGCAACTGGCTGTCATTGTCGATCAGGATGATTTCGAAATGTGGGTAACGGGTCTTCTCCAGAAGACTCTCGATGCAACGGCGCAGCAGTGGCAGCTGGTCGCGAGTCGGAATGAGGATCGAGACCAGCGGCTGGTGCGCATGCCGATATTTGACGTGGTAATGGCGAGGTGGATTTTCCACGATTTCGGCCTGGGCATAGCCACGGTTGGCCAGGTGGCGCAGCACCGCCTCGCGCTCGTCCTGGTTTTCCACGACCACTGGTAAATCGCTGACGACCAGCGGCTCTTCCAGATGGGCGATGCCATCAAGTCCGCCGATATCGATCAGTCGCAGCACGAGGTCCAGTGACAGCGCGTCGGGGAGCGTTGCATCGTAGCCGCCGGCCTGCACTGCCAGCGAGCGGCGGACCAGCCAGTGCGAGGCCATGACCAATGGCAGGCTCAGCAGGTAGTCCAGGTTGACACCCGGGCGAAGGGCTGCGCCAGGGCCCTCGGCCGAGCGGAACATACCATCGCAATAGATCATCCGGCAGTTTTGCGCGCCGGCCAGTTCGAGGTCGAGCAGCAAGGCGCCCGATGGCAGGATCTCGTCACCGGCATCGAGCAGAAGCAACCAATCACTGTCATCGCCTTGCAAGACCTCGTTGAGCTCGATAGCACCGGGTGAGCTGACATGCAGCCAGTGCGTGTCTTGGTCTGCGCGTGTTGGTGTGGCAGTGGTGCTCAGGACAATGGTGCGCAGGTCGATGGAACTGCTCGACCTCCACCAGGCAAGGCTTTCCAGGGTATCGTCGAGCGCCCGTGCCTCGCCGTGCTTGTCGCGCACCAGTACCGTGAGGCTGGTCTGCCCGCGCAACGCCTGGCGACGAGCATCGACCAGGCGCTGCTGAGCGGGGGTCGTTTGCCGCTGGCGTAGCCAATCCTTCACGGAGGGCACCCGGTGATCGCAGACGTACTGGACGGCCGCACGCTGGGTAATATCCAGGAAACGCTGCAGTTGCGGCCAGAAAGCCTTCTCGATGTCCAGCCAGCGTGCGCGCGCCTGCATGACTGTCGCACGGGCTCGCTCCAGCCCGCCCGGTTCATCGTAGAGCGCCGACCCGGCATTGCCGAACTGTTCGGTGAATGGCTGGCTCTTGACATGGCCACCGGGCAGGTAGATGACCGGGCAACCGCACAGCATGGCCTCTGTGCAAGTGGCGGAGATTTCGTAGCTGTAGAGCACCGAGGCCGTGCGGAAGATCTCCGCGAGTTCCGCCAGGGACTTCGGATTGGCCAGGCTGAGGATCTGTACGTCGCTCGGTAGCAGGGAGAGGTCGACCAGCGATCGATCGATGCGGTTCAGGTACAGGTAGTGGCCGCTGCGTTCGACCGGCTCCAGTGGTGGCGAGAACAGTTCGGAGTCGATGATCGGCAGCAGCAGCAAGTCATCGCTGTTGGCATCTGCGCCGAAATCCTGGGTGTAATAGAAGAACAGGTCGCTGTCCTGGGCGTCGATCGTGCGGCCGGTCAGGAAGCCTTCACGGTTGAGGATATAGCGCGCCACTATAGGTGTGCCGAGGGGGTTGCCGTCTAGCACCTCCGGATACACCGCGATCGGCGCCAGGCCTATGGCCTGGTGATGCTGGCGCACTTCGTCCGTGAGGATCGGAGTGCGCAAATTGGGGTTGGTGACGCACTGGCTGACGTAGGCTTCATACCCCGCCAAGTTCAGGGCGTGGCAGAGGTAGTGCAGCACACAGATGCCCGACGAGGTTTCCCGGTAGTCGGGGGCAAAGACGTAGTACGGGTGGCGCGGCTTACCGTGCAGGGCTGAGTTGATCATGGCTTTTCCGGTGCTTTGTCAGGCAGTTCGCAGATGACATAGACACTGGCGCACAGGTCGGGATAGACCATGCCCAGGGCTTGGCATGCGTCCATGAAACGGTCATCGATCAATTGGCTTTGCAGGGCTTGGTCCAGCTGGAAGTTGGCCAGTGGCTTGAAGAACACGCCTCCACGCTGGGCGATTCGCCAGCCTGCGCCACGTGCTTCCTGCTCCAGGGTGTCGAGGCTGTAGGTGATGCGATGGCCGTGCAGGCGCTCACCTTCGGTAACCGCGCTGTTATGTTCGATCAGGCCCATCTTCACGGCGATCTGGCGCGACGGCGCATTGGCATTGGGCACGGCGATGAACAGGCGTCCCCCCGGTGCCAGCCAGTTGCGCACGCGCTCCAGCACCTGGCGGCGATCGTCGAGGTGCTCGAGGGTGTGGATGAGGAAGATGTTCTGGTAGCGTGGTTCGAGCTGTGCTTGTTCGAAGGTGCTGCAGACGAACTTGATCGGCGCATCGACCCTGTTGCGGGTCACTTCGATCAGGTCGCTGGCGGCCTCGATAACCGTCAGGTCCTTGAAGCGCTCGGCGAACAATGCGGTGAAGGCGCCCTCGAAGCACCCCATCTCCAGTGCCGCACCGTCGAGCAGCCAGGGTGAGAAGGTTTCCAGCATGTAGCGCCGCAGCCGCGCATCGAAGTCATAGAAATAGCTGCGATGGGCGTTGTCCTGGAATTCCTGGTTGTAGTCGCGTGTGGTCATGGGGCTCATCCCTGGTTCTTGCGGTAGAAGCGCTGATCTTCAGGCTGGTACCACTCATGGAGGGTCGTGGGGGTCCGGGCGTGCCAGCCGAGCAGTTGTTGCACGGCCGCCGGCTGGGCGATGCAGAACGTATCGCCCAATGCCCGGCAATAATCGAATTGCGGTTTGAAGTAGCTGCGAGTGAATGTCAGCGTCAGGCAGCGGCGTGGATCCGGCGTTCGGTTGATGCCGGCCGCATGCCAGATCCGCGAGTCGAACAGGTAGATGGAGCCGGCCTTGCCGAGCGCCTTGTTGGCACCTGTCTCGAAGTCGACGTCAGTGGGTTTGTCAGGCGCGGTATGCGAGCCTGGCAGGAACAGTGTTGCGCCGTTGTCGACGGTGAAATCGTCAAGCAGCACCAGGGCCTGGGCCATCTGCATGTGTTCGGCGGACCATGAGCGAACATCCCTGTGTACGTTTCGCACATAAGCGTCGGTGCTGCTGAGATTGTTCAGGCCACCAAAGGAGTTGAGGATCGGCAGGCCCCCAAGCATGTGCGTGAGAGCGTCAGTCAGTCCCCAGTGCGCGAGCCTGGCCAGCAGCTCGATGAATCGGCTGTCCGAGGTCAGGATATGATGGGCTGTCTGCTCGGTGCGCTGGGTGATGCCGTTCTCCAGTTGGACCTGGCGGCAACGATCAATGGCGGCACTCAGGTCGTCACGCAACTGATCGAGCAGTGGCTGTCCAATCAGCTCGGGTACACAGGCATAGCCGTTGAGTCGCAGTTCCTCATGTAGTGCGTTCATCGGTCTTGCTCCTGCTGCTCGAGCCAGTTGCGGTAATCGTCGACGGTGACGCCGAGGACGACACGGTCCCAGCGACGACCCTTGCGGTAGTACCATTGACGCTGCACGCCCTCGATGGTCCAGGGTACTTTGCGGGTATAGGTTGCCAGGGACGCTTCGTTGTATTCGATGATCGTCGTCCACAACCGGTGCAGGCCCAGTTCGTCGAAGGCATAGCGCATGACCGTGCCGATGACTTCGGTGCCATAGCCCTTGCCGCGCAGTGTCGAGTCACCGATCATCATTCCATGTTCGGCGGTGCCGTTCTTCCAGTCGATACCGACCAGGTTTGCAGTGCCGATCAGTCCGTGGTCTAGGGTCTCGATGCCGAAGCGCTGATTCATCGGGTCATTCTTGAGCCCTAGCAGCCATTCCTTCTGTGCTTCGCGAGAAACCGGGAAGTGCCAGCCACCCAGCAAGCTCCACAGGGCCTCGTCATTGGACCAGCGGTGCAGTGCAGGCAGGTCTTCGAGTTCCAGTGCCCTCAGCACGATGCGTTGACCTTTGATGCTCATGATTTCCTCAGATGAGTGATGACGGCGTCAGCCAGTCGCTGCATGTCTTTTGCGTCGTAGCGTTGATCCAGGGGAAGCGGTAACAGGCATTCGGCCAGATGGCGCTCCATAGGAGGTGTCGCCGGATTGTCGATGAGTTCCCGCCAGTAGCAGGGAACGTAGATGGCCTGTTCGAGCAGGTGCTGGCGCAAGCTGCCCGCCGCGGATGCCGAGTCGAGCAGCAAGGGGTAGCACAGCGCCGGAACAATGGCATCTGGCCAATAGCGGAAGCTGTTGAAGGTGTCGAGATGCTGGCGCAGGACGTTCAAGTTGTTGCCGCGCCGCTCCTTGACCTGCGCGTAGTCGATGCTGTCGAGCACCCGCGCGGTACTGGTGGACATGGCCATGACGCCTTGCCGGGTGAGCGATGCCTCGTTGGCCTGGTAATCGACATAATGGTGCTCGGCAGCTTGCTCCAGGCGTCCGAGCAATGCCCCGAATCGATCCAGGGAAGTGCCTTGCGGTGGGGTAGGCAATTCGGCCGGGCCATTGACCAGCCAGCCGCCATCGGCAACACCGACGAACTTGCGTGGCGAATAGATCGTGGCAATGTCGGGCAGGGCGTCGCTGAACAGTGCTTGTGAGTTGTCCACGATCAACTGGTATCCGTATCGTGGAGCAAGCACTTGGCGAACATAGTCTCCCTTGAGCCCGAAGTAGTCGACGTACAACAAGGCCTCGTCACTCGTCAGTCCGGGCGGCGCGGCCAGGCTCAGGTCGGCGTCCAGCCCATAGCGGCATAGTTCGACCTCCAGGCCTTGCAGGGCTTGCTCGAGAACGTTGCAGATGTAGTACGGCAGGTGAATGCGGCGTGGAGCCCGGGCCTGCACCAGGGCGCGAAAAGCGGCGCGCGCACTGTTGAAGGCCGAGGCTTGGGGGTAGGGCGTCTGGCCCTTGCGCAATTCCAGTTCGAAGTAGCCACCGATGGCGTCAGGCATATTGGATCTCGCCAAGTCTTGCCCATGCGGCCACGTTTTCGGGCTCGTGGAACATCAGGGCATCAAGGATCGACAGGCCGGCAACAAATGGGCGACTGCTACCCTGGGCATAGGGTGGCAGGCTGGCGTGAAGCAGCTCAAGGGTGATGCCGGACTGCCCGAAGGCCTGGGCCTGGTACAGGTGGCCGCCACCGACAGGGTTGAGGTAGTGGGTGCCGCGGCACGCCTGGACGATTTCGATGACCCGCTCTTCGCCCAGCAGGCCTTTGCCGGGTCCGAGCTCGCTGGCTCGTGAAATGGGGGTGTCGATCGCCAGGAGTGAGCAGCATGCCTTGAGCAGGCGTTCGTTGAGGGTCGCGATGCTGTCTGCCGCTGGTGCGAGCAGGCCTTCGAGCCAGGTCATCGTCGGTTCGCGACGAGGGGCCTTGCGATAGGCGAACTCCAGCTTGTTGAGCAGATCCTCCAGGCTGAATTGCTCGGCGATGCGCCGGTTCATGATCTGCTGGGTGTGACTGTCCTTGGTCAGGGAGATGCGGAACCACTTCGCCTCGCCCTCCAGCAGATATCGATTGCGTTCGATCCAGCCGTTCTTGATGAATTGCACATTGTCATACAGGACGAAGTGGTCCGATGCGGCAATCAGCTGGAAGTATCCCAGATACGGCAGGAAGTAGGGTTGCATGAGCGCGATTCGCCGGTGTTCGCCCACAACTGCGTTGCTCATGCCTGACGGGCTCCCAGCAGGATGTCGATGATCTGTTCCAGAGTGTCGTCGTCGAGATCCGGATAGATAGGCAGGCAGAGAACCTGGCGCGAGACTTCCAGGGCGTTGGGCAGGTGGTCGAGGTTGGCACTCGCCAGGCCGCGGTACATCGGGAACTCACAGATCAGCGGATAAAAATATCGGCGGACCAGGATGTTCTGGTCGCGGTAAAGCTGGTAGACCTTGTCGCGCGAGGTGCCGAAGCGCTCTTCATCAATCAGGATCGGGCAGTAGGCATAGTTCCAGTCCAGTCCCTGCGGTTGACGCAACAGCGTGATGCCCTCGACGCTCTCCAGCGCCTGACGGTAGCGTTCGAATACCCGCCGGCGGCGCTGGAGCGCATCATCTATATGGCGCAGCTGCAGTACACCGAAGGCGGCCTGGATCTCGTTCATCTTGCCGTTGATTCCGGTGGCCATGATCACCGTTTCGTCGACGAAGCCGAAATTCTTCAGGAAATCGATGCGGCGCTTGAGCTTTTCATCCTTGCAGACAATGGCACCGCCTTCGAAGGTGTTGAACACCTTGGTGGCGTGGAAGCTGAGGATCGACAGATCGCCATTGTTGAGGATGCTCTCGCCGTTCTGGCGTACGCCGAAGGCATGGGCAGCGTCGTAGATGACTTTCAAACCGTAGGTGTCCGCTACTTCCTGGATGGCCTCGACATCGCAGGGGATGCCGTAGCAGTGCACGGGCAGTATCGCTGTGGTCTCCGGCGTGATGGCTTCGATGATGCGCTGGGGATCCAGGTTGTTGGTGAGCGGGTCGATATCGACGAAGACCGGCTTGAGGTTGTTCCAAAGCAGCGAATGGCCGGTTGCCACGAAGGAGTAGGGCGTGGTGATCACTTCCCCCGTCACGCGAAGGGCTTGCAGTGCCGTTACCAATGCGAGAGTACCGTTGGAGAACAGCGAAATGTGCTCTACCCCCAGGTATTCGGCCAGCTCCTGCTCCAGTTGCGCATGGAATGGCCCGGCATTGGTCAGTCGCTTGCTCTCCCAGATGCTTTCCAGGTAGGGCAGGAATTCCTCCAGTGGAGGCAGCAGTGGGCTGGTGACTGTGATGGGTTTGGCCATGGACGGGTCGGCTCTTTTTACGAATTAGGGGAAGCAGGGCTTGATAGGCCTGGCGCCGAACGGTGTATCCAGTCAGGGTTTCGCCATGAAACCGACGTCTCGCACCGGGAATTCTGCTTGGTTAGCAAAAAGTCGGCCAACCTCCGGTGTCGGCATGGCGGGACGCAGTCGAGTTGCGAGAGTGACTTGGCAGTCGAAACGTGCATCTCTAATCTATTGAGTCAGCGGGCAGCCTCGTCGAGACGGTAGGCAGGGTGTATGGCCTTGGTCGCGAAGCCCGTGAATTTTCGCCATTTCCATCGGGAAGCCACAATGATTGGCATCAAAAGTATCGCCAGTTACGTACCTGTAGAGGGTGTCGACAATTACGCCCAGGGTGCGAAATTCGGCAAGGATCAGGATTTCATCTTCGGCAAGATCGGTTCGACCTTCCTGCCGCGCAAGGGTGCCGATCAGGAAACCTCTGATCTGTGCGTCGAGGCCGCCCGTACGCTGTTTGCTGGCAATCCGGCGCTGGATCCGGCGTCCATCGATGTGGTGATCGTCGTTACCCAGAATGGCGATGCCGAGGGCCTGCCGCATACCGCGGCGATCGTCCAGAACAAGCTGGGCTTGTCCACCGCCATCGCTGCCTTCGATATCTCGCTGGGCTGCTCCGGCTATGTCTATGGCCTGTATGCCATGAAGGGCTTCATGGATGCCGCGGGGCTGAAGAATGGCTTGTTGATCACCGCAGATCCCTATTCGAAGATTGTCGACCCTGAAGATCGCAATACCACCATGCTGTTCGGCGATGCTGCAACGGCCACCTGGATGGGCGAGGACGCTGCCTGGCAGCTGGGCAAGTCGCTGTTTGGCAGTGATGGGGCGGGTGCCGAGCACTTGCGCACCACCCAAGGCACGTTCTTCATGAATGGTCGCCAAGTCTACAATTTTGCGCTGGTCAAGGTCCCGGCGCACCTGCAGCAGTTGCTCGAGGCCAGTCACTTGAAGGCCGAGGATATTGACCTTTACTGCCTGCATCAGGGGAGCGCGGCGATCGTCGATGCGGTCTCGCAGCGTTTCGACGAGGGGCGTCAGCGCGAGAAGTTCGTCAAGGACATGGTCGAGACCGGCAATACCGTTTCCTCGAGCATTCCGCTGCTATTGGAAAAGCATGTGATCGGCTCGCAGTGCAAGCGTGTCGCGCTCAGTGGTTTCGGCGTCGGCCTGTCATGGGGCTCGGCAATCATCGAGCGCAATGGCTAAGCTCCGCGTGTCTATATAGAAGAGGCGCTGCCCGTTATCGGTCAGCGCTTTTTTGTTTTTGGCTGTTGGTAATTTGGCGTCAAACCCCTGATTTCATTGGGGTGGCAGGATGCCAGTAAAAAAATTGGGAAATCGCCCTAAAGCAAACTGCCCTGACGACGATAAACATTACGAAGGTTCTCTAGGCCACCTACCCGGCGAATTGCCAAGGCCGGAAGCCGTAGTACCCAATCCAACGAGGAATTCGTCATGGCTTTGACTGTAAACACTAACACCACCTCTCTGGGCGTTCAGAAGAACCTGAACCGTGCTTCCGACGCACTGAGCACCTCGATGACCCGTCTGTCCTCCGGCCTGAAAATCAACAGCGCCAAAGACGACGCCGCCGGCCTGCAGATCGCTACCCGCATGACCTCGCAGATCCGTGGTCAGACCATGGCCATCAAAAACGCCAACGACGGTATCTCCATCGCCCAGACCGCTGAAGGCGCGATGCAAGAGCAGACCAACATCCTGCAGCGTATGCGTGAACTGGCACTGCAATCGCGAAACGACTCGAACAGCTCGCAAGACCGCGACGCTCTGGACAAAGAGTTCCAGTCGATGCTGAAAGAGATCGACCGTATCGCTGACAGCACCCAGCTGAACGGCAAGAACCTGCTGGACGGTTCCGGCGGCGTGATGACCTTCCAGGTCGGTTCGAACGTTGGCGCTGCCAACCAGATCACCATCAGCCTCAGCGCTGCAATGAAGACCACTGGTACTGGCGCAGCCCTGACTGCCCTGGCCGGCAAGAGCATCACCGGTGCCGACAGCAGCAGCGCCCAGGCTACCTTCAGCGCCGCCGTCAGCGCCATCGACGACGCCCTGCAGGCAATCAACACCTCGCGTGCCGACCTGGGTGCTTCGCAGAACCGTCTGACCAGCACCATCAACAACCTGCAAAACATCAACGAGAACGCCGAAGCCGCTCGTGGCCGTGTACAGGACACCGACTTCGCTTCTGAAACTGCACAGCTGACCAAGCAGCAGACTCTGCAGCAAGCTTCGACTTCGGTTCTGGCCCAGGCCAACCAGCTGCCATCGGCAGTCCTGAAGCTGCTGGGCTAATCTGCCTGATAGCTGATGGCGGGGGAGTGCTCTCCAGGCGCTTCCCCGCCTTTTTCATTGTGAGGTGCTGGACATGGACATGAGCGTCAAGCTGAACCTGTCTTACCCGGCTGCACGCACGGCCGAGCAGGTTGCTGAAAAACCGGTTGCGCGGTCGCCAGGCACTTCCGGTGATGGCGAGAAGCAGCAGGATCCGGGTAAGGTGCAGGGCGCCGACAAGGTGCAGGCTGCAAATGATGTCAAAGGCGCTGTCTCGGAAATCGAGAAGTTCCTGAAGGAAACGCGACGCAATCTGGAGTTCGTCACAGACGAAGAGTCCGGTAAGATCGTGGTCAAGGTCATCGCCAGTGAAACCGGTGAGTTGATTCGTCAGTTGCCCTCGGAAGAGGCCCTGCGGATCGCCCATAGCCTGAGCGATGTCAAAAGTATTCTGTTCGACGCCAAGGTCTGATTGGCGGCGAACGCAAATGTGTGATTCAAGTCGGTCTTGCAGGAGCGGGGCCGACTCATCGAAGAGAGGAGCGACAGCATGGCAAGCCCGATTACTACCAACACGGGTGCGGGCTACGGGCTCGATATCAAGAACATCGTCAGCGTGTTGGTGAATGCCGACACCTCGGCCAAGGCCAACCAGATTGCTCGGCAGACGAGCAACAACTCCGCGATGATCTCCGGTATCGGTTCCCTGCGCAGCGCCTTGACGGCGTTCCAGGACGCCATGAAGAAGCTCAACGACAAGAACGCCCCTTCGTTCAATGCCTTCGCTGGCACTTCCGCTGACGAAAAAGTGGTCAAGATCAAGTCGAGCAACTCGGCGGTCGCTGGGACCTACGATATCAAGGTCGACAAGCTGGCCACCGGCTCCAAGGTCGCCAGCAAGCAGTTCGTGGGTGGTGCCAGCACGGCGATCGGCGCCGGTGAGCTGACCATCAGCCAGAACGGCAAGGACTACAAGGTCAACGTCGCCAGCGGTGCCACACTGCAGAGCGTGCGCGACCAGATCAACAAGGAAATGAGCGCCAACGGTATCACCGCCAACATCATCAATGAGGCGGGTGGTTCTCGCCTGGTGTTCAGCTCCACCACGACCGGCAAGGGCAGCGACATCTCTATCGGTGGTATTCCGGAGCTGACCATCAACGGTACTCAGCCCATCAGCGGAAGTGGCGCGGGTTACATCAGTGGGCTGGCCCAGGATGCGGAATTTTCCATCGACGGGCTGGCGCTGAAAAGCCCGAAGAATACTGTCGACCAGGCTATCAGTGGCCTGACGCTCGAGCTCACCGGTGTCTCCACGGGCGGTAATGCCACCAAGGCTACTGTAGCGCTGGACAACGAAGGCCTGAAGAAATCGGTGCAGTCGTTCGTCGATGCCTATAACACCCTGCAGAAGGCTGTTACTGCGCTGGTCACGCCAGAGAAGGACGCCAACGGCAACGTCAAGAGCCTTGGTCCGCTGACCAACGACCCGACTACCCGGTCGTTGCTTGCCGATGTGCGCAAGGTGCTGACGGAAGTGGGGGCAGGAGACAAGCTGACCACGCTCAGTCAGTTGGGTATCAACACCCAGAAAGATGGCACCCTGGAGTTCAATAGCACCAAGTTCACCTCTGCATTGAACGACAAGAAGCTCGGTTCGGAAATCCAGGAGCTGTTCACCGGCACCAATGGTCTGTTCGAGCGGATGAACAAGGCAATTGATCCGTACAATTCCACGGGTGGTTCGCTTGATACTCGCAAGAGCAACCTCGACAAGGCTGCCAGGAACCTGCAGAACCAGCAGGCGGCGCTTGATCGTCGTACCGAGTTGCTGACTGCGTCGCTGACCAAGAAATTCTCTGCGCTCGATACCGCCCTGGCCAAGATGAAGAAACAAGGCGAGCAGATCACCTCGATCTTCGAGGCGATCAACGCCCAGGCCAAGAAGTCCTGATCGATCGCGCATGACAAAAGCCCGGCGGCGTCTCACAGGCGTGCCGGGCTTTGTCTTTTCCGGCTAAAGTTTTTTGACGCGGCGGCGATACAAGAGGTATATGCACCTTTTCGCTGCAACGAGGTAGATCCATGAACCCGATGTTGGCCCTTCGGCAATACCAGAAAGTCAATGGCGTGGCACAGACTTCCGAGGCCAGTCCGCACCGCCTGGTGCAGATGCTCATGCAGGGTGGTCTCGACCGCCTGGCCCAGGCCAAGGGCGCCATTGCCCGCAAGGATATCGCCCAGAAGGGCATTCTGATCGGCAAGGCCATCGATATCATCGGCGGTCTGCGCGAGGGTCTCGACCTGGAGAACCACGCCGACAGCCTGACCGACCTGGACAACCTGTACACCTACATGAGTCGTCGCCTGGTCGAGGCCAACGTCAAGAGCGATCCCGAGATCATCGACGAAGTCGCGCGTCTGCTGATCACGGTCAAGGAAGGCTGGGACGCGATCGGCGAACAGCAGCCGGCGCCCTGAACCAGGAGGTTGTCATGAGTGAGGTGATCGAGCGTATCGACCAGACCCGCGAGCTGCTGCTCGCCGCCCTGGCCAGTCGTGACTGGGAGGCGGTTGGCGAGCTGGATCTGGAGTGCCGCCTGTGCGTCGACGATGTGCTGGCCGAGGCGTTGTCGAACGAGGATGAGGTGCGTGCCAGTCTGGAGCAGCTGCAGGCTGTCTATCGGCAGCTAATCGAAGTTGCAAGTGGCGAGCGTCAATCAGTGGTCGACGAGATGGCGAAGATACGTCAGGCAGAAAACGCGACAAAGGTATACCATTTGTTCACCTGACCACAGGTTACACAAAAATCAGCGCGCCATAAATTTGACTGTGTGCCGTTTTTTGACTTTACTAGTGGCTGTTTTCGAAATTCAGACGTCCGAACACTGACCATTCAGTCGGAATGATGTCGTGCACGCCTTCGGGCGCCGATATGACTAGGGAAGTTGCTATTGCATGTGGCGTGAAACCAAGATTCTCCTGATCGATGACGACAGCGAACGCCGCCGCGATCTGGCGGTGGTCCTGAATTTTCTCGGCGAAGAAAACCTGTCCTGCTCCAGCGACGACTGGCAGCAGGTGGTCGAGGGTTTGTCTTCCAGCCGTGAAGTGCTGTGTGTCCTGATCGGTACCGTAAATGCCCCGGCCAGCGTGCTGGGGCTCCTTAAGACAGTGGCCGGGTGGGATGAGTTCCTTCCGGTTCTGCTTCTGGGTGAAATTTCTTCTGCGGACTTCCCCGAGGACCTGCGCCGCCGTGTGCTGTCCAACCTCGAGATGCCGCCGAGCTACAGCCAGTTGCTCGACTCCCTGCACCGTGCCCAGGTCTATCGCGAGATGTACGACCAGGCCCGCGAGCGTGGTCGCCAGCGCGAGCCCAACCTGTTCCGCAGCCTGGTGGGCACCAGCCGTGCCATCCAGCATGTGCGGCAGATGATGCAGCAAGTGGCCGACACCGATGCCAGCGTGCTGATCCTTGGCGAGTCGGGCACCGGCAAGGAAGTGGTGGCGCGCAATCTGCACTACCACTCCAAGCGTCGCGAGGCACCGTTCGTGCCGGTCAACTGCGGGGCGATCCCGGCGGAGCTGCTCGAAAGCGAACTGTTCGGCCACGAAAAGGGCGCCTTCACCGGGGCGATCACCAGCCGTGCCGGGCGTTTTGAGCTGGCCAACGGCGGCACGCTGTTCCTCGACGAAATTGGCGACATGCCGCTGCCGATGCAGGTCAAGCTGCTGCGCGTGCTGCAGGAGCGTACCTTCGAGCGGGTCGGCAGCAACAAGACCCAGAGCATCGATGTGCGCATCATCGCCGCGACGCACAAGAACCTCGAGACCATGATCGAGGACGGGACCTTCCGCGAGGATTTGTATTACCGGCTGAATGTGTTCCCGATCGAGATGGCGCCATTGCGTGAGCGGGTCGAAGACATCCCGTTGCTGATGAACGAGCTGATCTCGCGCATGGAGCACGAGAAGCGCGGCTCGATCCGCTTCAACTCGGCGTCGATCATGTCGTTGTGTCGCCACGGCTGGCCGGGCAACGTCCGCGAGTTGGCCAACCTGGTGGAGCGCATGGCGATCATGCATCCGTACGGGGTGATCGGCGTGGCGGAGCTGCCGAAGAAGTTCCGTTATGTGGATGACGAGGATGAGCAGTTGGTCGACAGCCTGCGCTCCGATCTCGAGGAGCGCGTGGCGATCAACGGGCATGCGCCGAACTTCGCCAGCCACGCCATGCTGCCGCCCGAGGGGCTGGACCTCAAGGACTACCTCGGTAGCCTCGAGCAGGGGCTGATCCAGCAGGCGCTGGATGATGCCAACGGCATCGTTGCCCGGGCTGCCGAACGACTGCGCATCCGGCGTACCACGCTGGTGGAGAAGATGCGCAAGTACGGCATGAGCCGCCAGGGTGGCGAGGAACAGGCGGACGACTGATCCCATCTTGCCTGGACGCAATGGTCGGGGGCTGTGACAGTCCCGGCCATTGCCTTCGATCAACGATCCTGCAGTCGATTATCCCCATCTCCGGCACGGCTATTGCTACAGCGCAGGCAACATACCGTTTTTATGACGGTCAGCCATGCGAGAGAGCACGATGCCCCAGGCCGCCCACCGTTCCCATGCCGCCGATCAGCGCGGGCACACCACGCTCGAGCAGGAAAGCCGGCAGGGTCTTGAGCAGGCGTTCGCCCTGTTCGATCAGGTTTCCAGCCAGCTGAGCCAGTCCTACACCATGCTCGAGACGCGGGTCAGCGAGCTCAAGGGCGAGCTGGCGGTGGTCAGTGCGCAGCGCATGGCCGAGCTCGATGAGAAGGAGCGCCTGGCCAATCGCCTGCAGAACCTGCTCGACCTGCTGCCGGGCGGGGTGATCGTGATCGACGCCGAAGGGTGCGTGCGCGAAGCCAATCCGGCGGCCTGCGAGTTGCTCGGCGAGCCGTTGATCGGCATGCGCTGGCGCGAGGTGATCGCCCGCAGTTTCGCGCCGCGTGACGATGACGGCCATGAGGTCTCCCTGCGTGACGGGCGTCGCCTGTCCATCGCGACGCGCTCGCTGGATGCCGAGCCGGGTCAGCTGGTGTTGCTCAACGACCTGACCGAAACCCGCCGTATGCAGGATCAGCTGGCGCGGCACGAGCGCCTGTCCTCGCTGGGGCGCATGATCGCGTCCCTGGCGCATCAGATCCGCACGCCGCTCTCGGCGGCGATGCTCTATGCCAGCCACCTGGCCGAACCGCAGCAGGTATTGACCGACGAAACCCGGCTGCGCTTTGCCGGCAACCTCAAGGAGCGTCTCCACGAGCTCGAACACCAGGTGCGTGACATGCTGGTGTTCGCCCGCGGGGAATTGCCGCTCAATGACCGGATCAGCCCGAAGGCGTTGTTCCAGGCGCTGCAGCAGGCGGCTCATGCCCATGTCGAGGGGCATGCGGTGCGCTGGCAGTGCGACAGTCGTCTCGGGGAGTTGCTGTGCAACCGTGACACCCTGGTCGGCGCCTTGCTCAACCTGATCGAGAATGCCCTGCAGGCCGGCAGCGGGCCGGCGAAACTCAAGGTGCACCTGTCGCGTCGCGACGACAATCTGCGCGTGTGCGTCAGCGATGCCGGCAGCGGTATCGACGAGCAGCTGCTGGCGCGCCTGGGGGAGCCATTCGTGACCACCAAGGCGACTGGCACCGGCTTGGGGTTGGCGGTGGTCCAGGCGGTGGTGCGCGCGCACCGCGGCACCCTGCAGCTACGCTCCAGGCTTGGCCGTGGTACCTGTGTCACCGTGCTGCTGCCGTTGATCGACGGCCGTGGGGAGGTAAATCAATGAGCGTCAAGGTACTGCTGGTCGAGGATGATCGGGTCCTGCGTCAGGCGTTGGCCGATACCCTGGAGATTGGCGGTTTCTGTCACCGAGCCGTCGGCAGTGCCGAGGAGGCCTTGCTGGCGGTGGCTGAAGAGTCGTTCAGCCTGGTGGTCAGCGACGTGAACATGCCGGGCATGGACGGTCATCAACTGCTCGCCCAACTGCGTCGACAGCACCCGCAGCTACCGGTGTTGCTGATGACCGCCCATGCGGCGGTGGAGCGGGCGGTGGAGGCCATGCGCCAGGGGGCTGTCGATTACCTGGTCAAGCCTTTCGAGCCCGCAGCGCTGAACGGCCTGGTGGCGCGTCATGCCGTCGGCAGCGCTGCCGGCAGCGATGACGAGGGGCCGGTGGCGTGCGAACCGGCCAGCCGGCAATTGCTGGAATTGGCGGCACGGGTTGCGCAAAGCGACTCCACCGTGCTGATCTCCGGTGAGTCGGGAACCGGCAAGGAAGTGCTGGCGCGCTACATCCATCAGCAGTCGCGGCGGGCGGACCAGCCCTTCGTGGCGATCAACTGCGCGGCAATCCCGGACAACATGCTCGAGGCGACCCTGTTCGGCCATGAAAAGGGCGCCTTCACCGGGGCGATCGCCGCCCAGGCGGGCAAGTTCGAGCAGGCCGACGGCGGCACGTTGCTGCTGGACGAGATTTCCGAGATGCCGCTCGGCTTGCAGGCCAAGCTGCTGCGGGTGCTGCAGGAGCGCGAAGTCGAGCGCGTCGGTGGGCGCAAGCCCATCGCCCTGGACATCCGCATCCTTGCCACGACCAACCGCGACCTGGTGGGGGAGGTGGCGGCCGGTCGTTTCCGTGAAGACCTGTACTACCGCCTTTCGGTGTTCCCCATGGCCTGGCGCTCCCTGCGCGAGCGTCCTGCCGATATCCTGCCGCTGGCCGAGCGCCTGCTGGCGCGCCATGCCCGCAAGATGCGCCATGCCCAGGTGTGCCTGTCCAGCGAGGCGCGGGCGTGCCTGCAGGCGTATGCCTGGCCGGGTAACGTGCGGGAGCTGGATAACGCCGTGCAGCGGGCGCTGATCCTGCAGCAGGGCGGTGTGATCGAGGCGGCGGATTTCTGTCTGGCTGGCGCCATTCCATTGTCGGCGCCGAAAGTGGCCACTATTGAGCCATTATCCGTTGAGCCGGTTGCCGAGGTTGGCGGGCTGGGCGACGACATGCGGCGTCATGAGTTCCAGATGATCATCGATACCTTGCGTGCCGAGCGCGGCCGTCGCAAGGAGGCTGCTGAGCGCCTGGGGATCAGTCCGCGCACCTTGCGCTACAAGCTGGCGCAGATGCGTGACGCGGGCCTGGATGTCGAGGCCAGCCTGTTCGGTTGATGCGTCGTTTTGAATGATTTTCGGGTTGGCTGGCACTCCTCTTGCTAGTTCCAACCCATTCGCTGCACGAGTGTCAAAAAAAGTGCGGCAGCCGGAGAGAGAAGTCCATGACCCAAGGTGTTGAATTCAATCGTCTGATGTTGGACATGCGTGCCATGCAGGCCGAAGCCATGTCCCAGTCCAAGGCTGTCGCCGCGCCTGAACTGGCGCCAGGCCAGAGCAGCTTTGCCGACATGCTTGGCCAGGCCATTGGCAAGGTGCATGAAACGCAGCAGGCCTCCTCCCAGCTGTCCAACGCTTTCGAGATCGGCAAGAGCGGAGTCGACCTGACCGACGTGATGATCGCCTCGCAGAAGGCCTCGGTGTCGTTCCAGGCCCTGACCCAGGTGCGCAACAAGCTGGTACAGGCGTACCAGGACATCATGCAGATGCCGGTATAAGGGCGAGAGTGAGTCATGGCCGAAGCAGTCGTCGATAACGCACCCGCCAAGAGTGGTCCGCCAGCGGCCAAGCCGCCGCTGTTCGGCATGGCGTTCCTGGAAAACATCTCGCAGATGCCCATGCTGCGTCAGGTCGGCCTGCTGGTCGGCCTGGCCGCCAGCGTGGCCATCGGTTTCGCCGTGGTGCTGTGGTCGCAGCAACCGGACTACCGGCCGCTGTACGGCAGCCTGGCGGGCACCGACACCAAGCAGGTGATCGATGCCCTGACCGCCGCCGATATCCCCTATCGCGTAGAGCCGAACTCCGGTGCCCTGTTGGTCAAGGCCGACGACCTCTCCCGTGCGCGCCTGAAACTGGCTTCCGCCGGTGTTGCGCCAAGCGATGGCAACGTCGGCTTCGAGCTGCTCGACAAGGAGCAGGGCCTGGGCACCAGCCAGTTCATGGAAGCCACTCGCTACCGTCGCAGCCTGGAAGGCGAGCTGGCGCGTACCGTGTCGAGCCTGAACAATGTCAAGGCCGCCCGCGTGCACCTGGCGATCCCGAAAAGCTCGGTGTTCGTGCGTGACGAGCGCAAGCCCAGCGCCTCGGTGCTGGTCGAGCTGTACCCGGGCCGCGCCCTGGAGGCGGGCCAGGTCATGGCCATCGTCAACCTCGTGGCCACCAGCGTTCCGGAACTGGACAAGTCCCAGGTGACCGTGGTCGACCAGAAGGGCAACCTGCTTTCCGACCAGTTGCAGGACACCGCCCTGACCATGGCGGGCAAGCAGTTCGACTACAGCCGCCGCATGGAAGGCATGCTCACCCAGCGCGTGCACAATATCCTCCAGCCGGTGCTGGGCAACGACCGCTACAAGGCCGAGGTGTCGACCGACGTCGACTTCAGCGCCGTCGAGTCCACCTCCGAGCAGTTCAATCCCGACCAGCCGGCGCTGCGCAGCGAGCAGTCGGTCAACGAACAGCGTGCCAGCAGCCAGGGCCCGCAAGGTGTGCCGGGTGCCCTGAGCAACCAGCCGCCGGCCGGCGCCTCCGCGCCCGAGAACGCCAAGGCCGCCGCCACGCCGGCCGGTGCCATCCAGCCTGGCCAGCCGCTGGTGGATGCCAACGGCCAGCAGATCATGGACCCGGCCACCGGCCAGCCGATGCTTGCGCCGTACCCGAGCGACAAGCGTCAGCAGAGCACCAAGAACTTCGAGCTGGATCGCTCCATCAGCCACACCCGTCAGCAGCAAGGTCGCCTGACCCGCCTGTCGGTGGCCGTGGTGGTGGACGACCAGGTCAAGCTCGACGCCGCCACCGGCGAAACCACCCGCACTCCGTGGGGTGCCGAGGACCTGGCGCGCTTCACTCGCCTGGTGCAGGACGCAGTGGGCTTCGATGCCAGCCGTGGCGACAGCGTCACCGTGATCAACGTGCCGTTCGCCGCCGACCGTGGCGACGAGCTGGTCGACATTCCGTTCTACTCGCAGCCGTGGTTCTGGGACATCGTCAAGCAAGTGCTGGGCGTGCTGTTCATCCTGGTGCTGGTGTTCGGCGTGCTGCGTCCGGTGCTCAACAACATCACAGGTGGCGGCAAGCAGGCTGCCACGGACAGCGACATGGAGCTGGGCGGCATGATCGGTCTGGATGGCGAACTGGCCAACGACCGCGTCAGCCTGGGTGGCCCGACAAGCATTCTGTTGCCGAGCCCGAGCGAGGGTTACGAGGCACAGCTCAACGCAATCAAGGGCCTGGTGGCCGAAGACCCGGGCCGCGTGGCCCAGGTCGTGAAAGAGTGGATCAACGCCGATGAGTGACAATCGAGCCATTACCGCCAAGCTGAGCCGCGTCGACAAGGCGGCCATCCTCCTGCTCTCGCTCGGCGAGACCGATGCCGCGCAGGTCCTGCGCCACATGGGGCCCAAGGAAGTGCAGCGGGTCGGTGTGGCCATGGCGCAGATGGGCAACGTCCATCGCGAGCAGGTCGAGCAGGTGATGAGCGAGTTCGTCGAGATCGTCGGCGACCAGACCAGCCTGGGTGTCGGTTCCGATGGCTATATCCGCAAGATGCTCAACCAGGCTCTTGGCGAGGACAAGGCCAACGGCCTGATCGACCGTATCCTGCTTGGTGGCAACACCAGCGGCCTGGACAGCCTCAAGTGGATGGAGCCGCGTGCCGTGGCCGACGTCATCCGCTACGAGCACCCGCAGATCCAGGCCATCGTGGTCGCCTACCTCGACCCCGACCAGGCCGGCGAGGTACTGAGCAACTTCGACCACAAGGTGCGCCTGGACATCGTCTTGCGCGTGTCGTCGCTCAACACGGTGCAGCCGGCGGCGCTCAAGGAACTCAACCAGATCCTCGAGAAGCAGTTCTCCGGCAACTCCAATGCCGCGCGCACCACCCTGGGTGGCATCAAGCGCGCCGCCGATATCATGAACTTCCTCGACAGTTCCGTGGAAGGCGCGCTCATGGACTCGATCCGCGAGATCGACAGCGACCTGTCGGAGCAGATCGAAGACTTGATGTTCGTCTTCAACAACCTGGCCGACGTCGACGACCGTGGCATCCAGGCGCTGCTGCGCGAGGTGTCTTCGGACGTGCTGGTGGTGTCGCTCAAGGGCGCCGACGAGCGGGTCAAGGACAAGATCTTCAAGAACATGTCCAAGCGTGCGTCGGAGCTGTTGCGCGACGACCTGGAGGCCAAGGGGCCGGTTCGGGTCAGCGACGTGGAGACGGCGCAGAAGGAAATCCTCACCATCGCCCGTCGCATGGCCGAGGCCGGCGAGATCGTGCTGGGCGGCAAGGGCGCCGAGGAAATGATCTGATCAGCGGGGCGACGCGGTCCCTTGTAGGAGCGGCCTTGTGCCGCGAAAGGGCAGCAAGGCTGCCCCGACAATTTTGCGGTGACATCGATATCGAGGGGCTGCTTTGCAGCCCTTTCGCGGCACAAGGCCGCTCCTACAGGGGCGCGTTGGTTGCAGATGGCTTTTGAGTACCTGAAAACATGTCCACCACCGAACACCCCAGCGACCTGATCCGTGCCCGCGACCTCGAGGGCGTGGATGTATGGGCGCTGCCCAGCTTCGACCCCGAGCCCGAGCCGCAACCCGAGCCGGAGCCTGAGGTTATCGAGGAAGAAGTCGAAGAGGTGCCGCTGGAGGAAGTCCAGCCGCTGACCCTCGAAGAGCTCGAGGCCATCCGCCAGGAGGCCTACAACGAAGGCTTCGCCACTGGCGAGCGCGAAGGCTTCCACAGCACCCAGCTGAAGGTTCGCCAGGAGGCCGAAGTGGCCCTGGCGGCCAAATTGGCCAGCCTCGAACAGGTCATGAACCATCTGCTCGAGCCCATCGCCGAGCAGGACACCCAGATCGAGAAAGCCCTGGTGCAACTGGTCGCCAGCATGACCCGCCAGGTCATCGGTCGCGAGTTGCGCAGCGATTCGAACCAGATCACCCACGTCCTGCGTGAGGCGTTGAAACTGCTGCCGATGGGTGCCGACAACATCCGTATCCACCTCAACCCGCAGGATTTCGAGCTGGCCAAGGCCTTGCGCGAGCGTCATGAGGAGAGCTGGAAACTGCTTGAGGATGAGTCGTTGCTGCCGGGCGGCTGCCGGATCGAGACCGCTCACAGCCGTATCGACGCGACCATGGAGACTCGCATCGAAAAGGCCGTGATGCAGTTGTTCGACCAGTCCCACGACCAGGCCCTGCATCCTGCTGCGCCGGATATATCCGTCGAGCTGGACGTGCCGGCGGGTGAAGCCGATGCGCCTTGACCGTACCAGCTTCGGCAAGCGCTTGGAGGGCTACGCCGACGCGGTGAAGCTGCCCGACCAGCCGATCGTCGAAGGGCGCCTGCTGCGCATGGTCGGTCTCACCCTGGAGGCTGAAGGCCTGCGCGCTGCGGTGGGCAGCCGCTGCCTGGTGATCAACGACGACAGCTATCACCCGGTGCAGGTGGAGGCCGAAGTCATGGGCTTTGCCGGCAGCAAGGTGTTCCTGATGCCGGTCGGCAGTATTGTCGGCCTGGCGCCCGGTGCCCGCGTGGTGCCGCTGGACGACAGCGGCCGCCTGCCCATGGGCATGAGCATGCTTGGCCGGGTGCTCGATGGCGCCGGTCGCGCGCTGGACGGCAAGGGTGGGATGAAGGCCGAGGACTGGGTGCCGATGGACGGCCCGATCATCAACCCGCTCAACCGTGATCCGATCAGCCAACCGCTGGATGTCGGTATCCGCAGTATCAATGGTTTGCTCACTGTCGGCCGCGGCCAACGCCTGGGCCTGTTCGCCGGTACCGGTGTCGGTAAGTCGGTGCTGCTGGGCATGATGACCCGCTTTACCGAGGCCGAGATCATCGTGGTCGGCCTGATCGGCGAGCGGGGTCGGGAAGTGAAGGAATTCATCGAGCACATCCTCGGCGAGGAGGGGCTCAAGCGCTCGGTGGTGGTCGCCTCACCAGCGGATGACGCGCCCTTGATGCGTCTGCGTGCGGCGATGTATTGCACGCGCATCGCCGAGTACTTCCGCGACAAGGGCAAGAATGTCCTGTTGCTGATGGACTCGCTGACCCGTTTCGCCCAGGCCCAGCGCGAAATCGCCCTGGCCATCGGCGAGCCGCCCGCCACCCGCGGTTATCCGCCGTCGGTGTTCGCCAAGCTGCCCAAGCTGGTGGAGCGGGCTGGTAATGGTGAACCGGGCGGAGGTTCGATCACCGCGTTCTACACGGTGCTGTCCGAAGGCGACGACCAGCAGGACCCGATCGCCGATTCGGCGCGGGGCGTGCTCGACGGCCACTTTGTGCTGTCCCGGCGCCTGGCCGAGGAAGGGCACTACCCAGCCATCGACATCGAGGCCTCGATCAGCCGGGTCATGCCCCAGGTGGTCGACCCCGATCACCTGCGTCAGGCGCAGAAGTTCAAGCAGCTGTGGTCGCGCCTGTCGCAGAGTCGCGACCTGATCAGCGTCGGCGCCTATGTGGCTGGTGGCGATCCGGAGACGGACCTGGCCATCGCCTTGCAACCCAGGCTGGTGGACTTCCTGCGCCAGGGTCTGGATGAAAACGTCGGCATGGCGCAGAGCCGTGAAGAACTGGCCGCGGTGTTCGCGCCGCCGGCGGGCTGATAGGCCATGGCCCAGCCCAGCCGAGCGGCACGCCTGGTGCCGGTGGTGGACATGGCCGAGGAGGCCGAGCGCAAGGCTGCCCAGCGCCTGGGGCATTTCCAGAGGCTGCTCAGCGATGCCCAGGCCAAGCAGGCCGAGCTCGAGAGTTTTCGCGAGGCCTATCAGCAGCAGTGGATCAATCGCGGCAGCCAGGGGGTCGACGGCAACTGGCTGGTGAACTACCAGCGCTTCCTTGGGCAGTTGGAAGCGGCAATGACCCAGCAGCGCCAGAGCATGGCCTGGCACCAGAACAACCTGAACAACGCCCGTAACACCTGGCAGCAGGCCTATGCCCGGGTCGAAGGGCTGCGCAAGCTGGTCCAGCGCTACCTGGACGAAGCGCGCCGGGCCGAGGACAAGCGCGAGCAGAAGCTGCTCGACGAGCTGTCCCAGCGCCTGCCGCGCCAGCACATAACTTATTGATTTAGCTGGGGCCTGTGGGAGCGGCTTTAGCCGCGAAGCAAGCGACGCGGTGGATGGCACCGGCTTTGCCGGTGTTCGCGGCGGTGCGGCGGTCCGATAAACCCGCTCCCACAGGGTGTGTGCTGGCCAGGCAATCGCGGTTCTCTGCGCGACAGCCCTGCACGGGGGCAACCCAGGTCCACCACCTTGCACCTGCCGTCAGCGCCTGCTAAACCTTCAGAAGTCGCATTCGCCATCATCGAAGGAATCGCTCGCATGGCAGTCGAAACTGATTTTTCACAGGATGGGAAAAAGCTGACGATCAAGGTCAAGGGTCGTTTCGATTTCGGCAAGCACCAGGAATTCAGGGATGCCTACGAGCGCCAGCGCCCGCGTCCGGACTCCGTGGTGGTCGACCTGAAGGAGGCCACGTATCTCGACAGCTCGGCGTTGGGCATGTTGCTGCTGCTGCGCGACCATGTCGGTGGCGAGGATTCGGATATCCGTGTGGTCCATGCCAGCCCTGATGTGCGCAAGATCCTGGCGATCTCCAACTTCGAAAAGCTGTTCGACATCAGTTGAGCGTGGCCATGTCCGCCGATCAGCCGTTGACCGTGCTGGTGGCCGAGGACGGCGCCGCGGACAGGCTATTGCTGGCGCAGATCGTCCGGCGCCAGGGGCATGAGGTGGTCACTGCCGAGAACGGCGAGCAGGCGGTGGCGCTGTTTGCCGAGCGGCGGCCGCAACTGGTGCTGCTCGATGCGCTGATGCCGGTGATGGATGGCTTCGAGGCGGCGCGGCGGATCAAGGCGCTGGCCGGCGAGGCGCTGGTGCCGATCATCTTCCTGACCTCCCTTAATGAAGAGGAGGGGCTGGTACGTTGCCTGGAGGCCGGGGGCGACGATTTCATGGCCAAGCCCTACAGCGCCGTCATCCTGGCGGCGAAGATCCGAGCCATGGACCGCTTGCGTCGCCTGCAGGCGACGGTGCTGGAGCAGCGCGACCAGATCGCCCGCCATCACCATCACCTGCTCAACGAGCAGCGGGTGGCCAAGGCGGTGTTCGACAAGGTCGCCCACTCCGGCTGCCTGGGTGCCTCGAACATCCGCTACCTGCAATCGCCCTACGCGCTGTTCAATGGCGATCTGTTGCTGGCGGCGTTTACCCCTTCGGGCGACATGCATGTGCTGCTGGGGGATTTTACCGGCCATGGCCTGCCGGCCGCGGTCGGCGCCATGCCGCTGGCGGAGGTGTTCTATGGCATGACCGCCAAGGGCTACGGCCTGGTCGAAACGCTGCGGGAGATGAACGCCAAGCTCAAGCGCATCCTGCCTGTGGACATGTTCTGTTGTGCGCTGTTGCTCAACCTGAGTTTCCAGCGAGAAACCGTGGAGCTCTGGAACGGTGGCATGCCGGATGGCTATCGGTTGTCGGCGCAAGGCGAGGTGCTCGAGGTGTTGCCTTCGCGTCACCTGCCGCTGGGCATCCTGCCGCCCGAGCAGTTCGACGATACCACCGAGGTGAGGCCGCTTGCGGCGGGGGAGCGACTGTTCCTGCTGTCTGATGGCGTGGTCGACACCGGGGATGCCCGGGAATGCCTGTTCGGCGTCGAGCGTCTGTTGGCGGTGCTGGCGGCCAACCGCGATCCGGTGGTGTTGTTCGACGAGGTCATGCAGGCACTGGCGGGCTTCGGCGGCCAGTCTCGTGACGATATCAGCCTGTGCGATATCCGCATGTTGGCGCCTGAACATGTAGTACCGCAGGCGGTGGTGTACTCCGACAGTGGTCGTTCCAGTCCGTTGGACTGGTCGATGCAGTTCGAGTTGCGGGGCGAGAGCCTGGGGCGCTTCAACCCGGTCCCTTATCTGGTACAGCTGTTGCAGGAAATCCACGGCCTCAGGCCCAGCAGCGGCAAGTTGCACAGTGTGCTGAGCGAGCTGTACTCCAATGCGCTGGAGCATGGTGTGCTGGGGCTGGACTCGGCGCTCAAGCGCGACGCCGAAGGCTTCGCCGAGTACTATCGCCAGCGCGCCGAGCGCCTGGGGCGAGAGGTGCACGGCAGCGTCGGTATTGCCCTGCGGGTGGAACCTCAAGGTGCGGGTGGGCGTCTGATCATCGAGGTCCGCGACAGCGGCGCGGGCTTCGACGTGGAGCGCCTGTCGGCCGCCACGCCAGTGGAACAGGGCTTCAGTGGGCGAGGGGTGGGCCTGGTGCGGCGGTTGGCCGGCAATGCCCAGTGGTTGGAGGGTGGACGCTTGGCGCGCGTGGCGTTTCAATGGTGAGCCGGTTTGCGCGGCTCGGGCCTAATCAGGCTTGATCAAGGAGTGAACAAGTGGCGGACATGCATATTGATCAGAAGGTGCTGAGTGACTTGCGGGAGGTCATGGAAGATGGCTACCTGCAGTTGCTGGAAACCTTCCTGGAAGACTCCGAACGGCGGCTGAAGCAGCTGCTCGAGGCCAAGGATGCCGACGAGCTGGGTCTTGCCGCACACAGTTTCAAGGGCAGCAGCAGCAATATGGGGGCCGTGGGCCTGGCCAAGCTGTGTCAGCAGCTCGAGGAGCGAGTGCGTCAACAACCCTTGTATGGCATCGAGGACCTGATCAACCGCATCGACCAGGAGTACCTGGAGGTCCAGCGCTTCTACCGTGGCGAGCGTCAGCGAATCGCCGCCGAGTAAAGCTGGCGCGAGTTTTGCTTTTCTTCGCACAGATGCACTTTACCAGTTCTGCCGCGGAGACCTTTCAATGCCTGTCGCATCCAATCCATTGTTGCAAGCCGGCCTCGTCAATACGGCGTCGCGCCCGGCTGCCGGAGTGGCGGACAAACCGCTGCAAGCCCCGGCCAGCCAGGGCGGTGGCTTCGACCAGGTCATGGCTCGGCAGGGTCGCGACAATACCCCTTCCCGTGATGTCAAGGTTGCCAAGGACACCGCCCCGGCCAAGCCCAAGGAGCAGGCAGCCCCCGCCAATGGCGGCAAGCCGGCGGATGCCAGCAAGCCAGCGGTTGCCGATGACGGCAAGAACTTGCCTGCGACGGCTGAAGCCAAGCCGGTCGGCGAAACGGACGAGTCGGCTGATAGCAGTAATACTCCCTCCCTCGATGCCAATCTGGTGGCAGGGCAGATCACCGATGCCCAGGCCGGCGCGCAGTTGATCCAGGCCCAGGCCGAAGCGGTCGCGCCGGTTTTGCAGGCGGCGGTGCAGACGCCGCAACCCGCCGTGCCGGCTCCGCCGGTCGGTGAGGAGGTCCTCAAGGACGCAAACTTCGATCCGGAGGCCGACCCATTGGCCGATATGCCGACCTTGCGTCTGGCGTTGGAGCACGAGGCCCAGGCCAAGGGCACGACTTCGGCGCATGCCGCCAGCGCGCGCCCGGAAAATGGCCAGGTACCGGCCGACCCGGCCGCGACTGCCGTCAATACCTTGGCGAATGTGACAGAGAAGGCCGAGTCCGAGGCCGGGCACTCCGAGCGTGGTGACAAGGCGTTCGCCGGGCTGATCGACGATGGCCTCAAGGACATCAAGGAAGCCAGCAGCGACACGCGTGTGGATGACTTCGCCAATCGCCTGGCAAACCTGACGCAAGCGGCGACGCCCAAGACCGCCAACGCCGTGCCGGTAGCGCCGAACCCGCTGCAGCAGCCGCTGGCGATGAACCAGGGGGCCTGGACCGAAGGCCTGGTGAATCGGGTCATGTACCTGTCCAGCCAGAACCTGAAGTCGGCGGATATCCAGCTTGAACCTGCCGAGCTGGGTCGCCTGGACATTCGTGTCAATGTCGCGGCGGATCAATCCACCCAGATTCACTTCGTCAGCGGTCACGCCGGGGTGCGCGATGCCCTCGACAGCCAGGCCTACCGTTTGCGCGAGCTGTTCGCCCAGCAAGGCCTGGCGCAGCCGGACGTCAGCGTGGCCGATCAGTCCCGCGAGCAGCAGCAACAGCAGCAGGCGCAGCAGGGTGGGTCGAACCTGTCCGGCGTCGCGGCGCGTCGCGCCGAGGCGGCCGGGGAGGGCAGCGAACTGGCCGATGCCGCGCATCCCGTCGAGCAGCAGGCGGTGATCGGCAGCAGCATGGTCGACTACTACGCCTGATCTTCCCCCCGGCCTTGGCCATGCCCCGTCGGGCGGGTACTTTCCCGCGACGGGGCTGGTACTTTCCGACGCGGGCAGATTTGGCATAACACTTGCTCAAGCCACGTCATCCTTCCTTGAAACCCCGATGGACGACGGATTATTGGCATGGCGAAGAGTGACGCAGTGAAAGACCCCGCCACTAAAGGCAAACTCAAGTTGATCCTGCTGCTGGTGCTGGCCCTGCTCCTGGCGGTCGGCCTGTCGGTAGGCGCTACCTGGTTCTTCATGCACAAGAGCGAGTCGGCGCCAGCGCCTGACGCCGCGCAGAGCAATGTCAAGCTGCCGGCGATCTACGAGCCGCTGGCACCGGCCTTCGTGGTCAACTTCAACCAGAATGGCCGCCAGCGCTACATGCAGGTGAGCATCACCATGCAGGGGCGCAGCCAGGCCGATCTTGAAGCGCTCAAGGTGCACATGCCGGTGATCCGCAACAACCTGGTGATGATGTTCTCCGGCCAGGGCTTCGACACCCTTGCCGCCAGCCCCGTCGGGCAGGAGATGCTGCGCCAGAAGGCCACCGCGGTGGTGCAGGAAGTGGCGCAGAAGGAAGTCGGCAGGCCGGTCGTCGACCAGCTGCTGTTCACCAATTTCGTATTGCAGTAGGAGCACATAGATGGCCGTGCAGGACCTGCTGTCCCAGGATGAGATCGACGCCCTGCTGCATGGGGTGGACGATGGGCTGGTACAAACCGAGAGCGCTGGCGAGCCCGGCAGCATCAAGAGCTACGACCTGACCAGTCAGGACCGTATCGTGCGGGGTCGCATGCCGACCCTGGAAATGATCAACGAGCGTTTCGCCCGTTATACCCGTATCAGCATGTTCAACCTGCTGCGTCGCTCCGCCGACGTGGCGGTGGGCGGCGTGCAGGTGATGAAGTTCGGCGAGTACGTGCACTCGCTTTACGTACCCACCAGCCTCAACCTGGTCAAGATCAAGCCGTTGCGCGGTACCGCGCTGTTCATCCTCGACGCCAAGCTGGTGTTCAAGCTGGTGGACAACTTTTTCGGTGGCGATGGCCGTCACGCCAAGATCGAGGGTCGCGAGTTCACCCCGACCGAGCTGCGCGTGGTGCGCATGGTCCTGGACCAGTGCTTCGTCGACCTCAAGGAAGCCTGGCAAGCGATCATGCCGGTCAACTTCGAGTACATCAACTCCGAGGTCAACCCGGCCATGGCCAACATCGTCGGCCCCAGCGAGGCGGTGGTGGTCTCGACCTTCCACATCGAACTCGATGGCGGTGGCGGCGACCTGCACGTGACCATGCCGTATTCGATGATCGAGCCGGTGCGTGAAATGCTCGACGCCGGCTTCCAGTCCGACCTGGACGACCAGGATGAGCGCTGGGTCAAGGCCCTGCGTGAAGACGTGCTGGACGTCAACGTGCCGGTGTCGGCCACGGTCGCCCGTCGCCAGCTGAAGCTGCGCGACATCCTGCACATGCAGCCGGGTGACGTGATTCCGGTGGAACTGCCGGAGCACCTGGTGCTGCGCGCCAATGGCGTGCCGTCGTTCAAGGCGCGGCTGGGTTCGCACAAGGGCACCCTGTCGCTGCAGATCATCGATCCGATCGAACGCCGCTGACGGCGTGCCGGTCGCTCCAACGTATTGAATGCCTGTCGAGGAAATCATGGCTAACGAAAACGAGATCAACTCTCCCGAGGAACAGGCCCTGGCCGATGAGTGGGCTGCCGCCCTGGAAGAGACCGGTGATGCCGGTCAGTCCGACATCGACGCGCTGCTGGCAGCCGACGCCGCTTCGGCCGGCGCCGGCCGCCTGCCAATGGAAGAGTTCGCCAGCTCGCCCAAGCCCAACGAGCATGTCAGCCTCGAAGGCCCCAACCTGGACGTGATCCTGGATATCCCGGTGAGCATCTCCATGGAAGTGGGCAGCACCGAAATCAGCATCCGCAACCTGCTGCAGCTCAACCAGGGCTCGGTGATCGAGCTCGACCGCCTGGCCGGCGAGCCGCTGGACGTACTGGTCAACGGCACGCTGATCGCCCATGGCGAGGTGGTGGTGGTCAACGAGAAGTTCGGCATCCGCCTGACTGACGTGATCAGCCCCAGCGAACGTATCAAGAAGCTGCGCTGAGTGAAGGGCATGCTGCGGAGCGTCACAGCCTTCGGTGCGTTGCTGGTCAGCGAGGTGGTGATCGCCGCCGCCGAGCCTGCTGCTGCCTCGACGGCGACGCCCGGTGGAATGGGCGCGCAACTGGCGCAAACGGTGATCGGCCTGCTGCTGGTGGTGGGGCTGATCTTCTTCCTGGCCTGGCTGCTGCGACGCATGCAAGGCAGCGCACAGCAGGGAGCCCAGGTGATCGAGGTCATCGGCACCCGGGCCATCGGTCCGCGTGATCGGCTGCTGCTGGTGCAGGTTGGCAAGGAGCAGATCCTGATCGGCCATACCCCCGGCAGCATCGAGGCCCTGCACGTGCTGGCCGAACCCGTGGATGTGCCCGCCTCGGCGCGCCAGGCCACGCCGGAATTCGCCCAGCGGCTGCTCGAGCTGATGGGCAAGGACCAGAAGGACAAGAAGTGATGAGCGGCGCAGTGCGCTTTCTGTTGACCCTGGCGCTGCTGCTGGCCGCGCCGCTGGCCCTGGCCGCCGATCCGTTGTCGATTCCGGCCATCACCCTGTCCAGTGGGGCGGACGGGCAGCAGGAGTATTCGGTCAGCCTGCAGATCCTGCTGATCATGACGGCGCTGAGCTTTATCCCGGCGTTCGTCATCCTGATGACCAGCTTCACCCGCATTATCATCGTTTTCTCGATCCTGCGTCAGGCCCTGGGTCTGCAGCAGACTCCTTCGAACCAGTTGCTTACCGGCATGGCGCTGTTCCTGACCATGTTCATCATGGCGCCAGTGTTCGATCGGGTGAACAAGGACGCCTTGCAGCCCTACCTGGCCGAGCAGATGACCGCCCAGCAAGCGATCGACAAGGCCCAGGTACCGTTGAAGGACTTCATGCTGGCACAGACCCGGCAGAGCGATCTCGACCTGTTCATGCGTCTGTCCAAGCGCACCGATATCGCCGGGCCCGACCAGGTGCCGCTGACGATCCTGGTGCCGGCGTTCGTCACCTCCGAGCTCAAGACTGCATTCCAGATCGGCTTCATGATCTTCATCCCGTTCCTGATCATCGACATGGTGGTCGCCAGCGTGCTGATGGCCATGGGTATGATGATGCTGTCGCCGTTGATCATCTCGCTGCCGTTCAAGATCATGCTGTTCGTCCTGGTCGATGGCTGGGCGCTGATCATGGGCACCCTGGCCGGAAGTTTCGGCGGTGTCTGACGCCGTCAAGGAGAGCCTCGCATGACACCTGAAGTCGCCATCGACCTGTTTCGCGAAGCGTTGTGGATGACCACCATGATGGTCGCCATCCTGGTGGTGCCGAGCCTGCTGGTGGGCCTTGTGGTGGCCATGTTCCAGGCGGCGACGCAGATCAACGAACAGACCCTGAGCTTTCTTCCGCGCCTGCTGGTGATGCTGGTCACGCTGATCGTCGTCGGTCCGTGGCTGACGCAGAAGTTCATGGAGTACTTCATCGGCCTCTACACCAGCATTCCGCAGCTGGTCGGTTGACGCCACGATGCTGGAATTGACCGACACGCAGATCGGCACCTGGGTCGCCACTTTCATCCTGCCGTTGTTCCGGGTGACCGCCTTGCTGATGACGATGCCGATCATCGGCACCAAGATGCTGTCGGCCCGGATACGACTGTACGTTGCCGTTGCCATCACCGTGGTGATCGTGCCGGCCCTGCCACCGCTACCTGAAATCGACCCGTTGAGCCTGCGTGGCGTGCTGTTGTGCGCCGAGCAGGTGATTGTCGGGGCATTGTTCGGTTTTTCCCTGCAGTTGCTGTTCCAGGCCTTCGTGGTCGCAGGGCAGATCGTCGCGGTGCAGATGGGCATGGCCTTCGCCTCCATGGTCGATCCGGCCAACGGCGTCAACGTCGCGGTTATCGGTCAGTTCATGACCATGCTGGTGAGCATGCTGTTCCTGCTGATGAATGGCCACCTGGTCGCGTTCGAGATACTCACCGAGAGCTTCACCACGTTGCCGGTGGGGCACGCGCTGGTGGTCGATCATTTCTGGGAAATGGCCGGGCGCATGAGCTGGGTGCTGGGGGCCGGGTTGTTGCTGATCCTGCCGGCTATCGCCTCGCTGCTGGTGGTCAACATCGCCTTTGGCGTGATGACCCGCGCCGCCCCGCAGTTGAACATCTTCTCCATTGGTTTCCCGCTTACGCTGGTGCTGGGCATGGTGATCTTCTGGATCGGCCTGGCCGATATCCTTTCACACTACCAGGCACTGGCCAGCGAAGCGCTGCAGTGGCTGCGTGAGCTGGCACGGGCGCGCTGAACATGGCGGAAAGCGAAAGCGGTCAGGACAAGACAGAGGAACCCACCGACAAGCGCAAGCGCGACGCGCGGGAAAAAGGTGAGGTCGCCCGCTCCAAGGAATTGAACACGGTGGCGGTGACCCTGGCTGGCGCCGGGGGACTGCTGGCCTTTGGTGGGCACCTGGCTGAAGAATTGATGGCGCTGATGCGCATGAACTTCAGCCTTACCCGCGAGGTGGTGGTGGACGAGGGGAGCATGGCGGCGTTCCTGCTGGCCTCGGGCAAGATGGCCATCTGGGCGGTGCAGCCGGTGCTGATCCTGCTGTTCGTGATCGCGTTCGTCGGCCCGATCGCGTTGGGCGGCTTCCTGTTTTCCGGAAGCCTGCTGCAGCCCAAGTTCAGTCGCATGAACCCTTTGTCGGGGATCAAGCGCATGTTTTCGATGAATGCGCTGACCGAGCTGCTCAAGGCACTGGCCAAATTCTTCGTGATCCTGATCGTGGCACTGGTGGTGTTGGCCGGGGATCGTCAGGCACTGCAGGCGATTGCCAACGAACCGCTCGAGCAGGCGATCATCCATTCGGTTCAGGTGGTGGGTTGGAGCGCGTTGTGGATGGCGGCTGGGTTGTTGCTCATCGCTGCGGCCGATGTGCCGTTCCAGCTGTGGCAGACCCACAAGAAAATGAAGATGACCAAGCAGGAAGTGAAGGACGAGTACAAGGACAGCGAGGGCAAGCCTGAGGTCAAGCAGCGTATTCGCCAGCTGCAGCGCGAGGCGTCGCAGCGCCGGATGATGGCGGCGGTGCCGGATGCTGATGTGATAATTACCAACCCGACCCACTATGCCGTGGCCTTGCAGTACGACCCCGAGAAGGGCGGCTCGGCGCCGCTGCTGGTGGCCAAGGGTACCGATTTTGTCGCCTTGAAGATGCGGGAGATCGGGGTCGAGCATAACGTGCAGATACTTGAGTCGCCGGCCCTGGCGCGGGCGATCTATTACTCTACCGAGATGGAGCAGGAGATTCCGGCGGGGTTGTACCTGGCGGTGGCGCAGGTGTTGGCCTATGTGTTCCAGATTCGGCAGTATCGGGCGGGCAAGGGGGAGGCGCCGGAGCCTTTGAAAGAGGATTTGCCGATTCCTGATGATTTGCGGCGGGATAGTTGAGTTTGGTTTGGTTTGGTTTGGTTTGGTTTGGTTGTGGTTGTGGTTGTGGTTGTGGTTGTGTTGAAAGTTGTATGTGCATTCATTTGTGATGTCGACGCTTATTCACCTTCCGCCCTTACGGCGGGTAACTTTTTGAAGGATCAAAAAGTCACCAAAAAATCCTCGCTCCATTCATCCGGCCCCTGCGCTTCGCTCCGGGGTCCCCTCACTCCGGCCTTGCTCCCGGGAGGGCCGCGCTGCAGGGCCCATCCTGGGCCCCAGCGCTTGACGGGCATCCATGCCCGTCACCTCCCTCCGCAAGACCTCCGTTCGGCCTCCTGAAGTCGCGAAGTTACGAGCGGCGCCTGGACTGGCGCAGCTATCGCTAGTTGAAGCTTAATTAAGCTCTCGATTACATCGCGGGGCAAGCCCGCTCCCACGCAATAGTCGCCGTTATATAGATCCCTGTAGGAGCGGGCTTGCCCCGCGAAAGGGCCGGAACAGCCAATACATAATTAACCGTCAAATAACCAACTTCGAATTTCTTGCTCTTGCTCTTGCTCTTGCTCTTGCTCTTGATTCTAAACGCGCGATAGTTCAGGCGCCACCAATTGCGACTTCAGGAGGCCGAGCGGAGTTCTTGCGTAGTGGGGCGACGGCCATGGATGGCCGTCGAGCGCTGCGGCCCAGGATGGGCCGTACAGCGCGGTACCCACGGGAGCAAGAACGGAGCGAGGGAACCCCGGAGCGAAGCGTAGGGGCCGGATGAATGGAGCCAGCGGTTTTTGCCTACTTTTGCCCAAGAGCAAAAGTAGGTCGCCGTAAAGGCGAAAAGGTGCCTATGCGTCACCATCGCCAATGAATGCGCATAAAAAAATCAAAACAGTAATCCCCGAACCCCCGAAAACCCCCACCCCCAGAAAAGTTTGAAAGCTTCTTGCAAAGGCAGCGCCAGCCGCCACACAGGCGTCAAAGTTTTGCTTGAAGAGGAATAGCGGTGGATCGCACTCAGTTAATCAGCAACGCCCGCAACAACCTGGCCGGTCTCGGCCGGGGCAACCTCGGCGTGCCGCTGCTCCTGCTGGTGATGCTGGCAATGATGATGTTGCCGATCCCGCCGTTCCTGCTCGACGTGTTCTTCACCTTCAACATCGCCCTGTCGATCGTGGTCCTGCTGGTCTGCGTCTACGCCCTGCGTCCCCTGGACTTCGCCGCGTTTCCCACCATCCTGCTGGTGGCAACGCTGCTGCGCCTGGCGCTGAACGTCGCCTCCACCCGCGTGGTCATGCTCCATGGCCAGGAGGGCCATGGCGCCGCGGGCAAGGTGATCCAGGCCTTCGGTGAAGTGGTGATCGGCGGCAACTACGTCGTCGGTGCGGTGGTGTTCGCCATCCTCATGATCATCAACTTCGTCGTGGTGACCAAGGGCGCCGGGCGTATCTCCGAGGTGAGCGCGCGCTTCACCCTCGACGCCATGCCCGGCAAGCAGATGGCCATCGACGCCGACCTCAACGCCGGCCTGATCGACCAGGCCCAGGCCAAGTCGCGCCGCGCCGAGGTCGCCCAGGAGGCCGAGTTCTACGGCTCCATGGACGGTGCCAGCAAGTTCGTCCGCGGTGACGCCATCGCCGGCCTGCTGATCCTGTTCATCAACCTCATCGGCGGCATGCTGATCGGCATGTTGCAGCACGGCATGACCTTCGGCGACGCCGGCAAGGTCTACGCCCTGCTGACCATTGGTGACGGATTGGTGGCGCAATTGCCATCGCTGCTGCTGTCCACCGCCGCTGCGATCATGGTTACCCGCGCCTCGGGGTCCGAGGACATGGGCAAGCTGATCAATCGGCAGATGTTCGATTCGCCCAAAGCCCTGGCGGTCTCCGGTGCGTTGATGATTGTCATGGGCCTGGTGCCCGGCATGCCGCACATCGCCTTCCTCGGCCTGGGCGGGTTGGCTTGCGGTGGCGCCTACCTGGTATGGAAGAAACAGCAGAAGGCCAAGCTCGTGGCTGAGCAGGAGGTCCAGCGTCAGCAGGACCTGCTGCCTTCACCGCAGCGCGCCATGGACACCAAGGAGCTGGGCTGGGACGACGTCACGCCCATCGACATGATCGGCCTTGAGGTCGGCTATCGCCTGATTCCGCTGGTGGACCGCAACCAGGGTGGCCAGTTGCTGGCGCGGATCAAGGGCGTGCGCAAGAAGCTCTCCCAGGACCTGGGCTTCCTCATGCCGACCGTGCACATTCGCGACAACCTCGACCTGCAACCCAGCGCCTACCGCTTGACGCTGATGGGGGTGATCCTGGCCGAGGCCGAGATCTACCCGGATCGGGAGCTGGCGATCAACCCGGGCCAGGTGTTCGGCTCGGTCAACGGCATCGCCTCGCGCGATCCGGCCTTCGGCCTGGAAGCCGTGTGGATCGATGTCGGCCAGCGCGCCCAGGCGCAATCGTTGGGCTATACGGTGGTGGACGCCAGCACCGTGGTCGCCACCCACCTCAACCAGATCCTGCAGAAGCACTGCCACGAGCTGATCGGGCACGAGGAGGTGGTGCAATTGCTGCAGGTGCTGGCCAAGGTCTCGCCGAAGCTGGCCGAGGAGGTGGTGCCGGGTGTCATTTCCTTGTCGGGCCTGCTCAAGGTCCTGCAGGCGCTGCTCGCCGAGCAGGTACCAGTGCGTGACATCCGCAGCATTGCCGAAGCCATCGCCAACAACGCGGCGAAGAGTCAAGATACCGCCGCGCTGGTGGCGCTGGTGCGCGTCGGTTTGTCCCGCGCCATCGTGCAAAGCATTGTCGGCGTTGAGTCCGAGCTGCCTGTGATTACCTTGGAGCCAAGGTTGGAACAGATCTTGCTCAATAGTTTGCAAAGGGCCGGGCAGGGTCAGGAAGATGGTGTTCTTCTTGAGCCGAGCATGGCCGAGAAGCTTCAGCGTTCGCTGATCGAGGCGGCCCAGCGTCAGGAAATGCAGGGCCAGCCGGCCATCCTCCTGGTCGCCGGCCCGATCCGCGCCATGCTGTCGCGCTTCGGTCGCCTGGCTGTACCGAATTTGCATGTTTTGGCGTATCAGGAAATACCTGACAACAAGCAAGTCACCATTGTTGCCACCGTGGGCCCCAACGGCTGAGGTAGTGGGTTATGCAAGTTAAGCGTTTTTTCGCCGCCGATATGCGTCAGGCCATGAAGCTGGTCCGGGATGAGCTCGGCTCCGACGCCGCCATCATCGGCAACCGCCGCATCGCTGGCGGTGTCGAACTGACGGCCGCGCTGGACTACAAGCTGTCCGCCCTGGCCCCACGCGTGCCCAATGCGGAGCTCGAGGACGAGTTGCGCAAGACGCAGTCGCGCATCGTCACCGCCCAGGCCGAATTGACCGGGCGCGGTGATGCCGTCGAAGGCGGCAACCGGCAATTGTTTGCCGGCCAGTCGCTGACTGCGTCCGAGCCGTTGATCGAACCGCATGTCGATGAGCCGGTGGTCGCGGCTGTGCCGGCAGCGGCCCCCGTCGATCCGCGTCTGTTCGATGCCATGCGCTCCGAACTGACCGGCCTGCGCGAGCTGCTGGAAGTCCAGCTCGGTTCGCTCGCCTGGAGCCAGCTGCAGGGCAGCAAGCCACAGCAGGCCAACCTCTGGCGCCGTCTGCAGCGCCTCGGCCTGTCCGGTGGCCTGGCCCGCGAGTTGCTCGACCTCACTGCCGAAATCGAAGACCCACGTCATGCCTGGCGCATGGTCCTGGCACACCTGGCGCGGATGATCGAAGTGCCCGAGATCGAACCGATCGAGGAGGGCGGGGTCATCGCCATGGTCGGCCCGGCCGGCATGGGCAAGACCACCACCCTGGCCAAGCTGGCCGCCCGCTACGTGCTCAAGTACGGCGCGAACAACCTGGCGCTGGTCAGCATGGACAGCTTCCGCATCGGCGCCCAGGAGCAGCTCAAGACCCTGGGGCGCATCCTCAACGTGCCGGTCACCTATGTCGACCCGGGCGAGTCGCTGGCCCAGGCGCTGGAACCACTGCTGCGCAAGCGCGTGGTGCTGATCGACACCGCCGGCCTGCAGGCCAGCGACCCGGCGCTGCGCATGCAGCTCGAGACCCTGGCCGGGCGCGGCATCGCCGCCAAGAATTACCTGGTGCTGGCAACCACCAGCCAGAAGCAGGTGCTCACCGCCGCCTACCACAGCTACAAGCGCTGCGGCCTGGCCGGTTGCATCCTGACCAAGCTCGATGAAACGGCATGCCTCGGCGAAGTGCTGAGCCTTGCCATCAGTCATGAACTGCCGGTGGCCTATCTGACCGATGGGCCGCGCATTCCTGACGACCTGCAACTGCCGCGCAAGCACCAACTGGTGAGTCGCGCGGTCAGCGTGCAGTTGCAGGACGAGCCCAGCGACGAGGCCATGGCCGACATGTTCGCTGATCTCTACCACAACCCTGGCAAGCGTGCGGGTTGAGGGTGAATACTGTGCAAAGTACCTACATCATGGGGTTGCCCGGCCGGACCGTGGCCTTGAACGTTCAGCCCCTCATGTGGCCTGGGTCCAAGCGAGACAAGGTAAAGAACAGACATGGGTAGCATGCATCCCGTACAGGTGATCGCCGTGACCGGTGGCAAAGGTGGCGTCGGCAAGACTAACGTTTCAGTGAACCTGTCCCTGGCGCTGGCCGAACTCGGTCGCCGGGTCATGTTGCTGGACGCCGACCTGGGCCTGGCCAATGTCGACGTTCTGCTGGGGCTCACGCCCAAGCGCACCCTGGCCGACGTCATCGAAGGCCGCTGCGAGCTGCGCGATGTGCTGCTGCAGGGCCCCGGCGGCGTGCGTATCGTCCCGGCGGCTTCCGGCACCCAGAGCATGGTGCACCTGGCGCCCGCCCAGCACGCCGGCCTGATCCAGGCCTTCAGCGAGATCGGCGACAACCTCGACGTACTGGTGATCGACACCGCTGCGGGTATTGGTGACTCGGTGGTCAGCTTTGTCCGCGCGGCCCAGGAAGTGTTGCTGGTGGTGTGTGACGAGCCCACCTCGATCACCGACGCCTACGCCCTGATCAAGCTGCTCAACCGCGACTACGGGATGAATCGGTTCCGCGTGCTGGCCAACATGGCCCAGAGCCCGCAGGAAGGGCGCAACCTGTTCGCCAAGTTGACCAAGGTCACCGACCGCTTCCTCGACGTCGCCCTACAATACGTCGGCGCCGTGCCGTACGACGAGTGTGTGCGCAAGGCCGTGCAGAAGCAGCGGGCGGTCTACGAGGCTTTCCCGCGCTCCAAGTGCGCGCTGGCGTTCAAGGCCATCGCGCAGAAGGTCGACAGCTGGCCGTTGCCTGCCAACCCGCGCGGGCACCTGGAATTCTTCGTCGAGCGCCTGGTGCAGCCCACCAGTGCAGGGCCAGTGTTATGAACGCGAGTGGTTTCAAGATGTACAGCAAGGCCGCCAAGGACGCTCAGTACGAGCTGATCGAACGCTACGCGCCACTGGTCAAGCGTATCGCCTACCACCTGCTGGCGCGCCTGCCAGCCAACGTCCAGGTCGAGGACCTGATCCAGGCCGGGATGATCGGCCTGCTGGAAGTGGCCAACAAATACGATGCCAGCAAGGGCGCCAGTTTCGAGACCTATGCCGGTATCCGCATCCGCGGCGCCATGCTCGACGAGGTGCGCAAGGGTGACTGGGCGCCACGCTCGGTGCACCGCAACACGCGCATGGTCAGCGACGCGATTCGCTGCGTTGAAGCAAAGACGGGGCGCGACGCTAAAGATCACGAGGTTGCTGCCGAACTCCAATTGAGTCTCGATGATTACTACGGGATTTTGAACGACACCCTGGGCAGTCGCCTGTTCAGTTTCGACGACCTGCTGCAGGACGGCGAACACGAGGGGCTGCACGAGGATGGCGCCAGCAACCAGCTGGAGCCGGCGCGGGACCTGGAGGACGAGCGCTTCCAGGCCGCATTGGCCGAGGCGATCGCCAACCTGCCGGAACGCGAGCGCCTGGTGCTGGCGCTGTACTACGACGAAGAGCTGAACCTCAAGGAAATTGGTGAGGTGCTGGGGGTCAGCGAATCGCGTGTCAGCCAGTTGCACAGCCAGTGCGCGGCACGTCTGCGCAGTCGCCTGGGTGAATGGCGGGCGCGTTGAGTCAAGGTTCGATGCAGTCGTTTTTTTGTGGTGCCGAATTGATTGAGTGCGCGCTCGGCGCCGAGCGCGTTTAAGACTGCTTGGAGGTCTAATTGAACAAAGACATGAAAATCCTCATCGTTGACGACTTCTCGACGATGCGGCGGATCATCAAAAACCTGTTGCGTGATCTGGGTTTCACCAACGTCAAGGAAGCCGATGACGGCAACACGGCACTGCCGATGCTCACCAGTGAGCACTTTGACTTCCTGGTAACCGACTGGAACATGCCGGGCATGACCGGTATCGACCTGCTGCGCGCGGTCCGTGCCGACGAGCGCCTCAAGCACCTGCCGGTGTTGATGGTCACCGCCGAAGCCAAGCGCGAGCAGATCATCGAAGCTGCCCAGGCCGGCGTAAACGGCTATGTGGTCAAGCCTTTCACCGCCCTGGCGCTGAAAGAAAAGATCGAGAAGATCTTCGAACGCGTCAACGGCTGAGTCACGTCTGGGGGGCGCAATGGAGTCAACCAACAACTCTTTGGGTGAGTTTGAATCAACCCTGAAGAAGCATGCCCAGGAGCTGGTCGAGAGCCTCGAGCGCGGCCGGTTCGGTGATGCGGTGCAGCTGATCCACCAACTGAACCAGACCCGCGACCGCGGGCTGTACCAGGAGGTCGGCAAGCTCACCCGTGAACTGCACAGTGCAATCGTCAACTTCCAGATCGACCCGTCCATGCCGCAGGCCGAGGAAGTGTCGCAGATTACCGACGCCGCCGAACGCCTCTCCTACGTGGTTCGCCTCACCGAAGGTGCGGCCAACCGCACCATGGACCTGGCGGAGGCGTGCACCCCGGTGCTCAACGACCTCGCCGCCGAGGCCCAGAGCCTGTCCGCCGACTGGCAGCGCTTCATGCGCCGCGAGGTGGCAGCGCCGGAATTCCGTGAGCTGGTCAAGCGTGTGGACAGTTTCCTGGCGCACAGCGCCGAAGGTAACCAGAAGGTCGCCGGCCATCTCAACGATATCGTCCTGGCCCAGGATTATCAGGATCTCACCGGCCAGGTGATCAAACGGGTGACCGCGCTGGTCACCGAAGTCGAAAGCAATCTGCTCAAGCTCGTGCTGATGGCAAGCCAGGTCGACCGCTTTGCCGGGATCGAACATGACCACCAGCAGCTGCGCGCTGAAAAAGATCAAGAAAAACATCCGACTCGGGGTGAAGGTCCGCAGATTCATGCCGATAAGCGTGAAGACGTCGTGTCCAGCCAGGACGATGTCGACGATCTGTTGTCCAGCCTGGGTTTTTAAGGAGCACGTTTAATGAGCTTCGGCGCCGATGAAGAAATCCTTCAGGATTTCCTGGTAGAAGCCGGCGAAATCCTCGAGCAACTGTCCGAGCAATTGGTCGAGCTGGAAAGCCGGCCCGATGATGCGGACCTGCTCAACGCGATTTTCCGCGGTTTCCACACTGTAAAAGGGGGCGCCGGCTTCCTTCAGCTCAATGAGTTGGTGGAGTGCTGCCACATTGCCGAGAACGTGTTCGACATCCTGCGCAAAGGTGAGCGCCGGGTTGACGCGGAACTGATGGACGTGGTGCTCGAGGCCCTCGACACGGTCAACAGCATGTTCGGCCAGGTGCGCGAACGTACCGATGTCACGCCGGCCACGCCGGAGCTGCTGGCGGCGCTGTCGCGCCTGGCCGAGCCCGGTGGCGCCGAAGCGCCGGCCCCGGTGGTCGAAGCCGCGCCCGTGGTTGAAGCTGCGGCTGCCGAGCCCGACATCACCGATACCGAGTTCGAGCAGCTGCTCGACTCGCTCGATGCGGTCAAGGCCGAAGCTCAGGCTCATGAGCAACTGCAGGGTGAAGAAATCAGCGGCGGCGGTGACGAGATCACCGACGCCGAGTTCGAGTCGCTGCTCGACCAGCTGCACGGCAAGGGCCAGTTCTCGGCCGATGCCGCCGTCAGCGCGCCTGCGGCAGCCGCCCCGGCCAGCGATGAGATCACCGACGACGAGTTCGAATCGCTGCTCGACCAGTTGCACGGCAAAGGCACCTTCGCCGTCGACGCACTGCCAGGCGCCGCCGCGCCAGCGGCCAGCGCCGCATCCGCTGCGGGCGACGAGAGCATCAGCGAACACGAATTCGAGGCGCTGCTCGACCAGTTGCACGGCAAGGGCAAGTTCTCCGGTGACGCAGTCACCGCCGAAGCGCCTGCCGCTGCCGTTGCCGCACCTGTCGCGGCCAAGGCCGAGGTCAAACCAGTTGCCAAGCCGGCACCGGCCGCCGCGCCCGCCGCAGCTCCGGCTGCCGCCGCCAAGCCTGCCGCACCGGCCCGCGCTCCGGCGCCTGCCGCCGAGAAGCACGGCGCCAGCGAGGCGGAAACCACCGTGCGGGTCGATACCGCGCGCCTGGACGAGATCATGAACATGGTCGGCGAACTGGTGCTGGTGCGTAACCGACTGGTGCGCCTGGGGCTCAACAGCGGCGACGAGGCCATGTCCAAGGCCGTGTCCAACCTCGACGTGGTCACCGCCGACCTGCAGACCGCGGTCATGAAGACCCGCATGCAGCCGATCAAGAAAGTCTTCGGCCGCTTCCCGCGCCTGGTCCGCGACCTGGCCCGCCAGCTCAAGAAAGAGATCAACCTCGAGCTGGTCGGTGAAGAGACCGACCTCGACAAGAACCTGGTCGAGGCCCTGGCCGACCCGTTGGTGCACTTGGTGCGCAACGCCGTCGACCATGGCGTCGAGATGCCCGATGAGCGCGAGGCCTCTGGCAAGTCGCGCATGGGCCGGGTGGTGCTGTCCGCCGAGCAGGAGGGCGACCACATCCTGCTGTCGATCTCCGACGACGGCAAGGGCATGGACCCGAGCATCCTGCGCGCCAAGGCCGTGGAGAAGGGCCTGATGGACAAGGACGCGGCCGATCGCCTGAGCGAGTCGGACTGCTACAACCTGATCTTCGCCCCGGGCTTCTCGACCAAGACCGAGATCTCCGATGTATCCGGCCGTGGCGTCGGCATGGACGTGGTGAAGACCAAGATTTCCCAGCTCAACGGCTCGATCAACATCTTTTCGGCCAAGGGCCAGGGCTCGAAGATCGTCATCAAGGTGCCGCTGACCCTGGCGATCATGCCGACCCTGATGGTGATGCTGGGCAACCAGGCGTTCGCCTTCCCGCTGGTCAACGTCAACGAGATCTTCCACCTCGACCTGTCGCGCACCAACGTGGTCGACGGCCAGGAAGTGGTGATCGTGCGCGACAAGGCGCTGCCGCTGTTCTACCTCAAGCGCTGGCTGGTCCAGGACCACGAGCACGAGGAGCAGCACGAAGGCCATGTGGTGATCCTGTCGGTCGGCACCCAGCGCATCGGCTTCGTCGTCGACCAGCTGGTCGGCCAGGAAGAGGTGGTGATCAAGCCTCTGGGCAAGATGCTGCAGGGCACCCCGGGCATGTCCGGCGCGACCATCACCGGTGACGGCCGGATCGCGCTGATCCTCGACGTCCCGAGCATGCTCAAGCGTTACGCCGCCCGGCGTATTTGATTTCGGTGGCGCGCCCTGGCGGGTGCGCCGCCTAATGGAGTGTTTATGGCAGTCAAGGTCCTGGTGGTGGATGATTCCGGTTTCTTCCGCCGCCGTGTCTCGGAAATTCTCTCGGCGGACCCGACGATCCAGGTCGTGGGTACCGCGACCAACGGCAAGGAAGCGATCGACCAGGCGCTGGCGCTCAAGCCCGATGTCATTACCATGGACTATGAAATGCCCATGATGGACGGCATCACCGCGGTGCGGCACATCATGCAGCGCTGCCCGACGCCGGTGTTGATGTTCTCCTCGCTGACCCACGAAGGCGCCCGCGTCACCCTCGACGCCCTGGACGCCGGCGCGGTCGACTACCTGCCGAAGAACTTCGAGGACATCTCGCGCAACCCGGAAAAGGTCAAGCAGATGCTCTGCGAGAAGGTCCACACCATCTCGCGCAGCAATCGCCGTTTCAGCGCCTATTCCAGCCCGGCGCCGACTGCCGCGCCAGCTCCAGCCAGCAGTCATGCGCCGGCCAGCAGCTTCGCCAGCACCGCACCTGCGCGCACGACCGCCCCGGTGCGTACCGCGGCACCGGCCACCGCGCATTCGCCGGCGCCCAAGCGCAAGCCGTACAAGCTGGTCGCCATCGGCACCTCCACCGGTGGTCCGGTGGCGCTGCAGCGGGTGCTGACCCAGCTGCCCGCCGGATTCCCGGCGCCGATCGTGCTGATCCAGCACATGCCGGCGGCGTTCACCAAGGCCTTCGCCGAGCGCCTGGACAAGCTGTGCAAGATCAGCGTCAAGGAAGCCGAGGACGGTGACGTGCTGCGTCCGGGCCTGGCACTGCTGGCCCCGGGTGGCAAGCAGATGATGGTCGACGGTCGTGGCACGGTGAAGATCCTGCCGGGTGACGAGCGCCTGAACTACAAACCTTGCGTCGACATCACCTTCGGCTCCGCCGCCAAGTCCTATGGCGACAAGGTGCTCTCGGTGGTGCTCACCGGCATGGGCGCCGACGGTCGCGAAGGCGCGCGCCTGCTCAAGCAGGGCGGCAGCACCGTGTGGGCACAGGATGAAGCCAGCTGCGTGATCTATGGCATGCCCATGGCCATCGTCAAGGCCAATCTGGCCGATGCCGTGTACAGCCTGGACGAGATCGGCAAGCACCTGGTCGAGGCCTGCGTCTGATGGATGTGTTGAGCCTTATCGGCCTGATCCTCGCCTTTGTCGCCATTGTCGGCGGCAACTTCCTCGAGGGTGGCCACGTCGGTGCGCTGATCAACGGCCCGGCGGCATTGATCGTGCTGGGCGGTACCCTGGCAGCGGCGTTGCTGCAGTCGCCGCTGTCGTCGTTCAAGCGCGCGCTGCAGATCGTGCGCTGGATCTTCTTCCCGCCGCGGGTGGACCTGCCCGGTGGTATCGACCGGGTGGTGAACTGGAGCCTGACCGCACGCAAGGAAGGCCTGCTGGGGCTGGAGGGCGTGGCCGACGCCGAGCCCGATCCCTATGCACGCAAAGGCCTGCAGCTGTTGGTCGACGGCGCCGAGCCCGAGGCTATCCGCAGCATCCTTGAAGTCGACTTCCTGACCCAGGAGGCCCGCGACATACAGGCCGCCAAGGTGTTCGAGAGCATGGGCGGCTACGCGCCGACCATCGGCATCATCGGTGCGGTGATGGGCCTGATCCACGTGATGGGCAACCTGGCCGACCCGTCGCAGCTGGGCAACGGCATTGCCGTGGCCTTCGTCGCCACCATCTACGGCGTGGCCAGCGCCAACCTGATCCTGCTGCCGGTCGCCAACAAGCTCAAGGCCATCACCCTGCGCCAGTCGCGTTACCGCGAGATGCTGCTCGAGGGCCTGCTGTCGATCGCCGAAGGCGAGAACCCGCGCTCGATCGAGCTGAAGCTGCAAGGCTTCATGGAGTAAGCCATGGCCCGTCGTCGCAAGATCGAAGAGCACGAGAACCACGAACGCTGGCTGGTCTCGTATGCCGACTTCATCACCCTGCTGTTCGCCTTCTTCGTGGTCATGTACTCGATCTCGTCGATCAACGAGGGCAAGTACAAGCAGATTTCCCAGGCACTGATCGGGGTATTCAACGACCCCGAGCGCAGCATGAAGCCGATCCCCATCGGTGACGAGCGGCCGTTGAGCGTCAAGCCCGCCGAGCCGCTGATCAAGGACAGCGAGCAGACCGATGCGGGCCTGGCCCAGACCAGCGCCGACCCGCTCAAGACCATCACCGACGATGTCCGCGACGCCTTTGGCGACCTGATCAAGTCCAACCAGATGACCGTGCGCGGCAACGAACTGTGGGTGGAGATCGAGCTCAACTCCTCGCTGCTGTTCGCCAGCGCTGACGCCATGCCCAGCGATGTTGCCTTCGAGATCATCGAGAAGGTGGCGAAGATCCTCAGGCCGTTCGCCAACCCGGTGCACGTCGAGGGCTTCACCGACAACCTGCCGATCCGCACCGCCCAGTACCCGACCAACTGGGAGCTGTCGTCGGCGCGGGCGGCGAGCATTGTCCGGCTGCTGGCCATGGAAGGGGTCAGCCCGGGGCGCATGGCCTCGGTGGGGTATGGCGAGTACCAGCCGGTGGCTGGCAACGACACCGCCGAAGGCCGTGCGCGCAACCGCCGGGTGGTGCTGGTGATCTCGCGCAACCTGGAGGTGCGCCGCAGCCTGACTGGCAGCGGCAGCGCCAATGCCACCCCGGATGCGGCGATGCGTCGGGCTGGCACACAAAGTGCACCAGCCTCGCCAGCGCCGTCGACCGGGGGCTGATTTCGTCAAATCCCCGTCACTGAATTTCACACCGTTCCCGGCAGGGCAGGCGGCCATACCGGGAGGAAGCAACGCACGATGAGAGTCTGGGCAGTAGCCAATCAAAAAGGTGGTGTCGGCAAGACCACCACCACCATCGCCCTGGCCGGCCTGCTGGCCGAGGCGGGCAAGCGCGTGGTCGTGGTCGACCTCGACCCGCACGGCTCGATGACCAGCTACTTCGGGCACAACCCCGATGCGCTCGAGCACAGTTGCTACGACCTGTTCCTGCACAAGGGCACGGTGCCCGAGGGCCTGCCGGGCCAATTGCTGCTGCCGACCAGCGACGAACGTATTTCGCTTCTGCCGTCAAGCACCGCACTGGCGGTGCTGGAGCGCCAGTCGCCGGGGCAGAGTGGCCTGGGCCTGGTGATCGCCAAGAGTCTGGCGCAGCTGTGGCAGGATTTCGACTTCGCCCTGATCGACAGCCCGCCGTTGCTGGGCGTGCTGATGGTCAACGCCCTGGCCGCCAGCCAGCAGTTGGTGATCCCGGTGCAGACCGAGTTCCTTGCGGTCAAGGGCCTGGAACGCATGGTCAGCACCCTGGGCATGATCAACCGTTCGCGCAAGCAGGCGCTGCCCTACCAGATCGTGCCGACCCTGTTCGACCGCCGCACCCAGGCGTCGCTGGGCACCTTGAAGGTGCTGCGTGACACCTATGGCGACCAGGTCTGGCAGGGCTACATTCCGGTGGACACGCGCCTGCGTGACGCCAGCCGCAATGGCGTCACGCCTTCGCAGTTCGACGGCAAGAGCCGTGGCGTGGTGGCCTACCGGGCGCTGCTCAAGCATATGCTCACCTACCGTTCCGCATTGCAGGTGGCGTGATGAACCAGGCACGGCACATCACCACCAAGCCACAGATGGCCTTGCAGTCCTATCTCGATGGGCTGTTGCAGGAGGCCACCGAGTCGTTCGAGCTGCCGGCGGAGCTGGAGGCACCTGTCGAGGAGCCTGTCGAGCAGGCCCCCGGCGATGACTTCGAAGCCGCGGTCCGCGAGGAACAGGCTCGTGACGCCCAGCGTCAGGTGGCCCCGGCCCTGCCTGCGGCGCGGCCCTTTGCCGAGCCGCAGGCGAAGGTCCTGCCGACCGTGCTGCCGCCTGCCGCGCCGGTGGTGGAACCGGTGGTCGCCGTGGTCGAGACCGAGGTGGTGGCTGAAGCCAGCATCCCGGTCCTGAGTGAAACCCAGGCCATCGAGCCCGTGGCGCCGCTGGTGGAGCTCAATGTGACGGTGGCACCCGCCGCGCCTACACCGCCGGCCAGCGTCGATGGCCGTCCGGATTGGGCCGCCGAACCGTTCGAGTGCCTGCTGTTCGATGTCGCCGGGCTGACCCTGGCGGTACCGCTGGTGTGCTTGGGCTCGATCTACACCCTGGCCGGCCAGGAGCTGACACCATTGTTCGGCCAGCCGGACTGGTTCCTCGGCATCCTCAGCTGCCAGGCGGGCAACCTCAAGGTGCTCGACACGGCGCGCTGGGTGATGCCGGATCGCTACCGCGACGACTTCCGCCAGGGTCTGCAGTACGTGATTTCGGTCCAGGGCTACGAGTGGGGGTTGGCCGTGCACCAGGTCAGCCGCTCGCTGCGCCTGGACCCGAACGAGATCAAGTGGCGCAGCCAGCGTGGTCAACGCCCGTGGCTGGCCGGCACGGTGATCGAACACATGTGCGCGCTGCTCGATGTCGCCGAACTGGCCGAGCTGATCGCCAGTGGCGCGGTCAAGCAGATGAACACCAAACACAACTGAATCAACGCCGCTACTGCCGCGGCAACACAGAGCACACCGCCGATGGCGGATTTTGAGGGCTAGGGGAATGAAAAAGTCGTCTGCACAAGGTTCCGAAGATCCGATCCTGCAGTGGGTAACCTTCCGTCTGGACAACGAGTCCTACGGCATCAACGTCATGCAGGTGCAGGAAGTCCTGCGCTACACCGAGATCGCTCCGGTTCCGGGCGCACCCAGCTACGTGCTGGGCATCATCAACCTGCGCGGCAACGTGGTGACGGTGATCGACACCCGCCAGCGCTTCGGCCTGATGCCGACCGAAGTCACCGACAACACCCGCATCGTCATCATCGAGGCGGACAAGCAGGTGGTCGGTATCCTGGTCGATAGCGTCGCCGAAGTGGTCTACCTGCGTCAGTCGGAGATCGAGACCGCACCGAACGTCGGCAACGAAGAGTCGGCCAAGTTCATCCAGGGCGTCTGCAACAAGAACGGCGAACTGTTGATCCTGGTCGAGCTGGACAAGATGATGACCGAGGAAGAGTGGTCCGAGCTGGAGAACATCTGAGTTGATCTTCGAGGTTGCTGTCATCTTCCTGGCGCTGCTCTGGGCGCTGAGCCTGTGGTTCTTCCTCAACTACAGCAAACGCCAGCGCGAGCTGGCCGCCCAGCAGGCCCAGGGCGATGCGCTGCGTGACCAGCGCATCAAGGACCTGGCCAAGCGCCTGGACGACTACCAGAACGGCACCGTGCGCATGGGCGAGGCGATCCATGAACTGCGCGCGGTGGTCGCGCCGTTGCCCGAGAAGCTCCAGCAACTGGAGCAGCGCGACCCCAACAGCGTCACCTTCGCCCAGGCCGCCAAGCTGGTGGGGATGGGCGCGAGCGTCGAGGAGCTGACCCAGACCTGCGGGTTGACCCAGGCCGAGGCGCAGTTGATGAGCAAGCTGCACCGCGGCGAGTGATGATCCGGGCGACGCAAGTCGCCCGGCTTGTATCAGGGTTTCGCCCACGAATTGTTGTTGCCTACCGTCACAAGGTCTCTCAGCGCCTGGTCGCCACGCTGCGCCTCGGAAATGCCGGCGTGGGCTGGACTTGTGAGGAAGGTGAAGTCTTTCTGAGGGACTGACTCCAGCTTGGTGATTTGTCGCAAGATACGCAGCCTGGACAGATCCTCGTAGTCCTCATCGTCAATCACATCGTTGAGGACGCCAGGACCGGTCATCTCGTTCAGTTTCTTGGCGTAGGTCTCATGATCGGGGGCGCCATACAACGGTCTGCTGTCATAAAAGTTCGGGTTGTCCTCGAAGCGTTTGAGTATCTCATCGGAGATAGCGTCCAGCGTATCGTTCCCTGCATGACTGCCAATCAAGCTGTTCGAGTAGGCGCAATGCATGCCCAGGCGTGCATTGTCCATCGGGGCGCCCAGCACAAGACCATTTTGCGTCGCTTTCAAGGGCGTCGAAGCGATCATTGCATCGGTGTCAGGATGATCGCCAAGGGTGCGCAGGGTGTCGTCGATGTCTATATAAACGCCGCCTTCGCTGTTGAGTAGTTGGTAGCGAAGCACGTCGCAGGCCGAAGCATAATTTCCACCTTTGATGGCCTTCTCGTATTGCCCAAAGTAAGGACTGTCCTGGAAGTCATCGTAGAAGGCTTGCTCTTCCAGCGGCAGTATCTGCAGATTCTCAGCATGCTTGAGCAGCGCGGCATGGTTGATGCTGTATACATTCGAATCGGCAGTGGACAGGTATATCCGGTAGGAGGTTCTGGAATGCAGCAACCCCCTGGCGTTGGCTTCCACGGTCTTCAGCAGATTGTCGGGGATGATTTTGTCACCGACCCAGATATTCAGGATCTGCTTGGGAAGTTCGAACATTTCGCTGGTGGGCGTTGGGATTTTGATGGGCAGTTGCAGGTCGACGCCCAGTGCGCGCATTGTCCTCATGCGCATGGCGTCAGTGACTGGGCGGTTTGTGACATCGATGACTTCCAGGCCGTTGCTCTGCTCGGAAACCTGATAATAGGTTGGCGATTCATTCTTGCTATTCGGCCTGCGGACGAATGCATCGTGTTCACTGTCGTAGCGTACTTCGAACCTCGCTTCTTCCAGGGTTGCCTCCATATGCTTTACGCCATTGCCATCAATGAATCGGGTGATCCAGTTGCCTAGATGGCTATCTTGTGGAAGTGCTATTGGCTCTGGAGGTGGGGCGAAGAATTGCGCGGCCCCCTCTTCGGGTAGCCTGGGCGGATCCATGGGGCTAAGAGGGTAACCCAACTGATCGTTCACTCGCGTTGGCATGACGAATCGTGGGCTTTTGCCAGGGAACAGGATTTTCACGCGAGTCGCTTCTCGCAAGACCAGCGGGACGGCATTGAGCAGGCCGAACTCGATGTTGCTTACGCCGTCGGCCTTGTCCTCCAGCGTCTTGCCGTTGATTGCCTGGTCGATCCCCAGGCCAAATTGCGCGATGCCACCGACGGCCAGCAGTGGTATGAGTTCGGGCACCACCAGCGCCAGGGGCGCCAGCAGATTGATCGAGGTCACCAGGTAGTCACGCCAGCGGGCCTTGGTCACTTGCGTCCTGCTGGTGATGAGAAAGTCGGCGTCGGCATAGCTGCGTTTGCGCTGGCGCAGCGTGAGGGCTTCGAACAAGTCGCCTTCTATCAATGGGCTGTACTTGTGGGGCTTGTAGTTGACGTAGTCCCTGGGAGGCCATGGACCATCGACGGTGAAGCCTGGCCGGTTGGGCGATCGCGTGTGGAAGCGCGGGAAGGTGCCAAGGCCATCCAGCGCGGTATCCAGGCCGCTGAAGTCCAGGCCGTCGGGGGTGTCTGCCACTTTGAAATACTGACGCAGGCGCTGGCGTTTTTCGCTGGTGCGGCACTGTTCAGCGAACCAGTCCTTCAGGGCATTCATGCCGTCGAACTCATGGAAGGGTGATGAATTTCCCGGCAGGTACAGCAGTACTGGCTGATGTGCTGGGTCAGCAATCTGGATGATGTCGGTGGCGGCGTAGCCATAGACATTCAGAGGCCTGATTTCCAGGCCGGAAGCTCTCGGCATGAGTCCCGCCGCTTGCCAGGCCAACTGACGGCCAGCGTCACTCAAGGAACCTTCCTGGACCTGTTTGTTGCAGGCTGCGATAAAGCTTATTTGCAGAGACTGTGGATGGGTTTTGCTGGTCTTTTGCCAATACTCGTCCAGCATCGAGACGAAGCGGGTGTGAACGTCCAGATCCCAGATGAACCGCTGCATGGCCTCGACATCCACTGGCAGGTGCGTGGTGCTGTCGTAGCGGGCCGGGGTGGACCTGCGGAAGACACCGTCGAAGACCGAGAAACGTGCGCTGTTGTCGAGCGGTCCGAGCGCTGGTAGATGTTCGACAATGGTCAGCGGGCCGTCTGGCAAGGTACCTGCCCAGTTACCCGGGAATAGCTGGCCAACCAGGTCCTTGTTGTTTTCACCTTGCCAGTTCGAGAGCACCGCCTGGGTGAGTGAAAGGCGCTGGGCAATCATGACCTGATTGCCACGGTAGTGCAGGGTGACGACGTCGGTCTGGTCGGGGTCGAGTTGATGTTGCTCTTGCCCAGCCCATTCACGGATTGCCTTGGCGGCAAACAGGCTAGGCCTGGGAATATGCTGCAGGTGGCGGCGGATGAACTGTTTGCCCGCGTTATTTACGAAAGTGGAAGCCATTGGAATCGATCCGTGTGGATAAATGAGGCTCCACGGTAGCGACGGCGAGGCCCCAAGCTTGCGTATATGTTTACCACCTGATGACAAGGGCGGCCGTCAGGCCGCCCTTGTTACATCAGGGCTTGGCCCACGAGTGGTAGTTTCCGACTTCGGCTACCTGGTTGAGCGGAATGTCGCCGGTCGCGGCTTCCCGCAAGGCCTGTTCGATCGGGGTCACCAGGTACATCGGATTGTGTTGCGGCAAGGCGTGCAGGTTGATGATCCGCCGTAGTGCCCGCAGCCTTGGCAGGCGCTGGTCGATGACATCATTCAGCAGGCCGGGCCCGGTCATGTGGCTCAGGCGCAAGGCATAGGCATCGAATTCGGGGCCCTTCACTACTGGCCTGTTGCCGTAGAAGTCACGGTTGGCCAGGTAGCGTTCGTGCATGGTGTCCGAGATCGCCTGCAGCGTCGGGTTGCCAGCATGGCTGGCGATCATGTTGGTGTTGTACTGGCAGTGCATCCCCAGGGCGTCGTTGTTCATCGGGCCACCTAAAATGAGGCTGTCCGGTGTGGTGGCCAGGGTCACCGAGTCGATCGCGGCGCGGTTGGGATTGTCCGGATAAACCGGGTCGGCAAGCAAGGTATCGTCGACGTCCAGGTACAATCCGCCTTCCTCGGCGAGCAGGGGATAACGCAGGATGTCGGATGCCGAAGAGAAATTTGCACCTGCGCCGCCAACGGCATCTTGATACTGCTCGAAGTATTTGGTTTCGCGCAACCTTGCGAAGAACGGCTGCTCCTCCAGGGTCAGCACATCGAGATGCGGTGCGTGTGCGGCCAGTAGCCTCAGGTTCGCGCCGAAGGCCTGGGCATTGGCGTTGGACAGGAACAGTCGGTAGGCATACTGGCTGTTCGTCAGGCGTTGCTGATTGCGGACCAGCGTGGTCAACAGTTTGGGTGCGATCACCTTGTCGCCTACCCAGAGGCTCGAGATCTTCCGTGGGATCGGCTGGCGCAGGTGTGCCTCGAAGGGCGGGATTTCCAAAGGCAGTTGCACATCCACGCCCATGGCTCGCAGGCTGCTTATGCGCATCGGGTCGGTGACTGTGCGTGCGTTCAGGGGCATCTCGACAAGCCCATGGCCTTCTGGCGATACCTGGTAGTAGCTTGGCCTTATCTCGTTGGCCTCGGACTCAAGGATGAAAGCATCATGTTCACTGTCGTAGAGGACCAGTGTGTTGTAGCCATTCAACAGGGATTGAAGCTGCGCTTGCGAGTCCGCAGAGACCGGCACGTGCGCCAGCCATTGGGCAATGGCGGTGTCGCCGCCGGGCAAGGGGGGGACTGTCGAGCCGAACAGACCGGCCAGCTGGCGTTCGGGCAGTGCCGGGGGCGTGATCGGGCTCAATGGGTAGCCCAGTTGGTCGTTCACCCGACTGGGGAAGATAAAACACCTGCCTTTGGCAGGGTACAGCACTCGCGCTCGCGCCAATGGGCGCAAGGCAAGTGGTGCAGCGTTCATTAGCCCGAACTCGATGTTCGTCACGCCCTCGGCCTTGTCATTGAGTGACTTGCCGTTGACTGCTTGGTCGATTCCCGCCGCGAACTGCGCAATGCCGCCGATGGCGAGCAGTGGTGCCAGTTCCGGCAGTACCACGACCAAGGGGGCCAGCAGATTGATGGTATTGACCACATAGCCGCGCCAGCGCGCCTTGTTCACCTCCTGATTGCTGGTAACGATGAAGTCAGCGTTGGCATAGCTGCGCTTGCGCTGACGCAGGCTCAGGGCTTCGAACAGATCGCCGTCGAGCTTCGGGCTGTATTTGTCCGGACGGTAGTTGACGTAGTCCCTGGGTGACCAGCGGCCGTCGGTGGTGAATCCCGGTCGGTTTGGCGAGCGATAGTGGATGCCCGGGTAGGCGCCCAGGCCTTCGAGGGCGGTGTCCAGGCCGCTGAAGTCCAGTCCATCTGGCGTGTCGGCCAAGTTGAAATGCTGGCGCAGGCGCTGACGTTTATCGGGGTTCTGGCACTGTCTGGCGAACCAGTCCTGAAGCGCCGCCATGTTGGCGAACTCGTGAAGGGGGGAGGCGTTGCCTGGCAGGTAGAGCAGGGTGAGCGGTTGGGATTTGTCGGTGATGCACAGCAGATCGGTGGCACTGTAGCCGTAGACGTTCAGTGGCCTGATTCGCAGGCCAACCGCCCGAGGGGCCAAGCCGACAGCCTGCCAGGCCAGCTGGCGTGCTCCATCGCTCAATGAGCCTTCGCTTACCTGCTTGTTGCAGGCGGTGATGAAGCTGATCCGCATGGACAGCTGGTGGCCATGCAGGGCGCGCTGCCAGTAGTTGTCCAGCATGGCGGTGAAGCGGGCGTGAAAATCCAGGTTCCAGATGAAGCGCTGCAGGGCTTCGACATCCACGGCAAGATGCGTTGTGCTGTCGTATTGGCCGTTACCGGTCCGGCGGAACAGACCATTGAATACTGAATGATCGGCACCGTTCGCCCATGGCTCGCGAGCAGGCAATCGATCGACGATCTGCAACGGGCCGGATGGCAGGGTACCGGACCAATGACCCGGGAGCAGTTGGCCGATCAGGTTCTTGTCGGTCTCGCCTTGCCAGTTCGAGAGCACCGCTTCGGTCAGTGACAGGCGCTGGACGATGACGGCCTGGTGGCCTCGGTAGTGCAGGGTGACGACGTCGGTCTGATCCGGATCCAGGTCCGATCCCTGGCGTTTGGCCCAGTCACGGATGGCTTGTGCGGCGTGCTTGTCGGGGCGGGGGATGGTCTGCAGGTGATCGCGAACGAGCTGTACGCCCAGGTTGGTGATGAAGGTTGGAGGCATGATTGAGTCGACCTGTGTGGAGAAACCAGGCACAACGGTGACTCAACCCTTATGTCGGGGAGCGGTAATGAATTATCGCGCAAGCATGGCATTGCCCCTTTGGGAGTGGTGCCACACGCAGGGTCAGCGTGTATCCACGCCTGCCGGCAGGAACAGCTGCTCGGGCGTGATATCCCGTGGCGGCGCAGGCTGGTCGTCGAAGCCCACCGGCACTTTGCCGCGCAATTGCCAGGCGAAGGCGATGATCTCGGCGATGGTCAGGTACAGCGCCTCGGGGATCTGCTCGCCCAGTTCCAGCCTGGCCAGCAGGCGTACCAGCTCGGCGTTCTCGTAGATCGGCACTTCATGTTCACGGGCCAGGGCGAGGATGGCCTCGGCCAGTTCGTCGTCGCCCTTGGCGCTCAGGGTCGGGGCCTGCTGGCCGTCGTAGCTCAGGGCAATGGCCTGGCGTGGCTGCTTGTGCTTCATGCGGTCTCATCCACCCAGCGTTGTTCGAGGCGTGTGCGGGGGCCTTGCGGTGGCGTGCCGGGGTGGCACTCCAGGTCGCCGACATCCAGGCCGCGGGCCAGCAGGCGCTCGCGCAGCGTGCCGAGCTGACTGTCGATCAGGCGGGCGGTCTGTTCCTGCTCTGCCCACAGCTGTCCCGACAGACGTCCTTGCAGCAGTTGCGCCTGGACCTGCAGCGGACCGAGTGGTGACAGGTCGAAGGCCAGTTCGATCCGCCATATGGCCTCCAGCGGATCACGCCCTTCACGTTCGCGATCGGCTTGCTGCTCCGGCGTTTCCTCGCGCTGCAGCTTGACCTGCAGGGGAATGAACTCCTGGCCATGGCGGATGGGGATCTCGGTCTGCCAGGTGGTCTGTTGGTTGCCGTTCTCCAGTGGTCCGGATTGCTGCAGGCTGGACAGCGCATGGCTCTGCAGGCGCGAGATGGCGGCGGCGGCCAGGCGCAGCAATTGCTGCAGGTCGCCTTCGTTTTCCAGGCTCTGCAACAGCCGCGAGGGCAGGGGGAAGGCTCCAGGTTGCGGGCGCGGGCTGACCTGGCCGAGCATGCCCAGGGCGCTGCGGGCGAAACCGGGCAGGGCATGGGCCAACGTACTGGTCTGTGCGGGCGTGAGCATCTGTCCCGTGGGGGGATTGGGCAACTGTGCGATCAGCCTGACCAGTTGCGTCTTCAGGTCGGGCGCCACGCCGCTGGCCAGGCCACCCAATAGCTTGGCTTCAAGGAAGGCGCCACTGTTGTTCAGGGCCTGGGCCAGATTTTTCGCATCACCCAGTTGGCGGGCATCGGGCAGGCTGGCCAGCAGGCGTTCGGCGCTGGCGCGCAGTTGCGTGCCAGCGTCGCCGGAGGTGGCGACCTGCTGCAGGGCATTGAGCAAGCCAGGCAGCGAGGCCTGTCGGCCTTGCTGGGTCACCAGCTGCTGGGCAATGGCCAGTTGATCCTGGCGGCCGCTCAAGGGAACGAAGCGCAGCGACTGGTCACCTTGTACCAGCGCGCTGAGCAGGCTGCCGATCGGCAGTGGCCGCGGGCTGTCGATGGCCAGGGTGGCGCCGGCCTGGCTGCTGTTGAGCAGGCTTACCAGCGAGCGGAAACTGGCGATCTCGCCGGCGTTCTGAACCAGGGGCTGGCTGGTCAGGACCTTGCCTTGCAGCAGTGTGCCGACTGGAACCTGGCTGGTGTCCAGGCGGGTGAGGGTAGTGATGTTGTTGGCGTTGACCTGCTGCACCATGACCGCCAGGCGGTTGCTTTCAGTCTGCGTGACCGTGATCTGGCTGCCCTGGGGCAGGGGTTGGCTGGCATTGGCCTGCAACTGGGTCTGGTTGCCGTTGCCCTGGGTCAGGCGTAGCAACAGCTGGAAATCCACGCCGACCTGGCGCATCGACATGACCTCGGCACGTGCCGTCTCGCCCGGGGCCAGCAGGCCGGGTTGCGCTTGCAGCAGGCGCAGCAGCTCGCCGGTCATGGCCGCCTTGGCCGCCTGGGGGCCTGGCACGGTTTGTGCGCCGAGACTATTGATTTCAGTCATGATTGTATACAACCTGTCGAACTCGGCCTCTTGGCAGCGCGGTGACGCGTGTAATAATGCCGACCGCCCATTGTTGCCAGTATAACGGCAGCGCGGCGGGCGACTTGAGACATAGGGGCTTTGGAGCGGCGTTGCCTGCTTCGCGGGTGACACCCGCGAAGCAGGCGACACCGCCCCGAAGCTCTACAAAGATAAGGCGAAACCGTGACCCTTCACCTCCAAGCCGCAGGCCTGGCCTGCGAGCGCGACTGGCGCTTGCTGTTCGAGCAGCTCGATTTCGAGCTGGGCGCTGGCGACATGCTGCAGATCAGCGGCCCCAACGGCAGCGGCAAGACCAGCCTGCTGCGCCTGCTGGCCGGGCTCATGCAACCCACCGCCGGGCAGATCCTGCTCGGCGGCCAGCCATTGGCCGAACAACGCCATGCCCTGGCCAGCATCCTGCTGTGGATCGGCCATGCCGCCGGGATCAAGGACCTGCTTACCGCCGAAGAGAACCTCGCCTGGCTCTGCGCCCTGCACCGACCGGCTGGTAGCGAGGCGATCTGGCAGGCACTGGAGGCTGTCGGCTTGCGCGGTTTCGAGGACGTGCCCTGTCACACCCTGTCCGCCGGCCAGCAGCGCCGGGTCGCCCTGGCACGGCTGTACCTGGACAGCCCGCCGCTGTGGATCCTCGACGAACCCTTCACCGCCCTCGACAAGCAGGGCGTGGCCCAGCTGGAAGCTCACCTCGCGGCCCACTGCGAGCGGGGCGGCACCGTGGTGCTGACCACCCACCATACGCTCGAGCGCAAGCCATCCGGCTACCGTGAGCTGAACCTGGGGCAATGGGCGGCATGAGCGTATTCCTTCTGCTGTTGCGCCGCGAGGCGCGCCTGTTGTTCCGCCGCCCGGCGGAGCTGGCCAATCCGCTGGTGTTCTTCGCCATTGTCGTCGCCCTGTTTCCGCTGGCGGTCGGTCCTGAGACACAATTGTTGCAAACCTTGTCGCCGGGACTGGTCTGGGTCGCGGCCCTGCTGGCGGTGTTGCTGTCGCTGGACGGGCTGTTCCGCAGCGATTTCGAGGACGGTTCGCTCGAACAGTGGGTGCTTTCGCCGCACCCGCTGGCGCTGCTGGTATTGGCCAAGGTGCTGGCGCACTGGATCTTTTCCGGGCTGGCGCTGGTATTGTTGGCGCCACTGCTGGCGCTGATGCTGGGCCTGCCGAGCGCCTGCCTGCCGGTGCTGCTCGCCTCACTGCTGCTGGGCACGCCGGTGCTGAGCCTGCTGGGCGCGGTGGGCGCGGCGCTGACGGTCGGTCTGAAGCGCGGCGGCCTGCTGCTGGCGTTGCTGATTCTGCCGTTGTATATCCCTGTATTGATCCTGGGCAGTGGTGCGTTGCAGGCGGCGTTGCAGAATATGCCGGCCACCGGCCATCTGCTCTGGCTCGCCAGCCTGACGGCCCTGGCGGTGACACTGGCACCCTTTGCGATCGCGGCCGGCCTGAAGATCAGCGTCGGCGAATAACGAGTCTCGGGCACCGCAGCCCGGCCAATACCCTGGATGTACCCTGATGAAAATGAGTTGGACGTGGTTCCACAAGCTGGGTTCCCCCAAATGGTTCTATGCCATCAGCGGCCGCATGCTGCCGTGGCTGACCGTTTCCTCTGTCGTGCTGCTGCTGGTCGGCATCACCTGGGGCCTGGCCTTCGCCCCCCAGGACTACCAGCAGGGCAACAGTTTCCGCATCATCTATATCCACGTGCCGACGGCCATGCTCGCCCAGTCGTGCTACGTGATGCTCGCGGTGGCGGGGGTGGTGGGGCTGGTGTGGAAGATGAAACTGGCCGACGTCGCGCTGCAGTGCGCGGCGCCCATCGGCGCCTGGATGACCGCGGTAGCCTTGGTTACCGGGGCGATCTGGGGCAAGCCCACCTGGGGTAGCTGGTGGGTCTGGGATGCGCGCCTGACGTCCATGCTCATCCTGCTGTTCCTGTACTTCGGCATCATCGCCCTGGGCCAGGCCATCAGCAATCGCGACAGCGCGGCCAAGGCCTGTGCGGTGCTGGCGATCGTCGGCGTGGTCAACATCCCGATCATCAAGTACTCGGTGGAGTGGTGGAACACCCTGCACCAGGGCGCCACCTTCACGCTGACCGAAAAGCCGGCCATGCCGGTGGAAATGTGGCTGCCGCTGCTGCTCACCGCGCTGGGTTTCTACTGCTTCTTCGGCGCCGTGCTGCTGCTGCGCATGCGCCTCGAAGTGCTCAAACGCGAAGCCCGCGCCAGTTGGGTCAAGGATGAGGTGCTGGGGCAACTCGGACGGGAGGCGGTACGATGAGCTTTGCGTCCTTCAGTGATTTTCTCGCCATGGGCCACCATGGCCTGTACGTCTGGTCGGCCTATGGCATCTGCCTGGCGGTGCTGGCGCTGAATGTCGCCGCGCCCCTGCTGGCCCGTCGCCGCTACCTGCAAGAAGAGGCGCGTCGTCTGCGCCGGGAGAGCAAACCGTGAATCCGCAGCGCAAGAAACGCCTGTTCATCATCCTCGGCCTGCTGGCCGGCGTCGGCGTCGCCGTGGGCTTTGCCCTGAGCGCGCTGCAGCAGAACATCAACCTGTTCTACACTCCGACGCAGATCGCCAACGGCGAGGCGCCGCTGGACACCCGCATCCGCGCCGGCGGCATGGTCGAGAAAGGCTCGGTGCAGCGCTCGGCCGATTCGCTCGACGTGCGCTTCGTGGTCACCGACTACACCAAGTCGGTGCCGATCACCTACCGCGGCATCCTCCCCGATCTGTTCCGTGAAGGGCAGGGCATCGTCGCCCTCGGCAAGCTCAACGCCGATGGCGTGGTGGTGGCCGACGAGGTGCTGGCCAAGCACGACGAGAAATACATGCCGCCGGAAGTCACCAAGGCCCTGAAGGAAAGCGGCCAGGCCGCCAGCGACGCGGGAGCCAAGCCATGAATGCGGCCCTGGTAATCCCCGAACTCGGCCAGCTGGCGATGATCCTGGCGATCTGCTTCGCCGCCGTGCAGGCCACTGTACCGCTGCTCGGCGCCTGGCGCGGCGACAGCCTGTGGATGGGCCTGGCGCGGCCGGCGGCCTGGGGGCAGTTTGCCTTCCTGGCCTTCGCCTTCGCCTGCCTGACCCACGCCTTCATGACCGACAACTTCTCGGTCGCCTACGTCGCCAGCAACTCCAACAGCGCCTTGCCCTGGTATTACAAGTTCAGCGCCGTGTGGGGCGCCCACGAAGGCTCGCTGCTGCTGTGGGCGTTGATCCTCGGTGGCTGGACCTTCGCCGTGTCGATCTTCTCGCGTCAGTTGCCGCAGGTGATGCTGGCGCGCGTGCTGGCGGTGATGGGCATGATCAGCGTGGGCTTCCTGAGCTTCCTGATCATCACCTCCAACCCGTTCTCGCGCCTGCTGCCGCAGGTGCCGGGCGATGGTCGCGACCTCAACCCGCTGTTGCAGGACTTCGGCCTGATCGTCCACCCGCCGATGCTGTACATGGGCTACGTGGGCTTCTCGGTGGCCTTCGCCTTCGCCATCGCCGCCTTGCTCGGCGGGCGCCTCGATGCCGCCTGGGCGCGCTGGTCGCGGCCCTGGACCATCGTCGCCTGGGCCTTCCTCGGCGTGGGCATCACCCTTGGCTCGTGGTGGGCCTATTACGAGCTGGGCTGGGGTGGCTGGTGGTTCTGGGACCCGGTCGAGAACGCCTCGTTCATGCCTTGGCTGGTGGGCACGGCACTGATCCACTCGCTGGCGGTCACCGAAAAGCGCGGGGTGTTCAAGAGCTGGACCGTGCTGCTGGCCATCGCCGCGTTCTCCCTGAGCCTGCTGGGTACCTTCCTGGTGCGCTCCGGCGTGTTGACCTCGGTGCACGCGTTCGCCGCCGACCCGTCGCGCGGTATCTTCATCCTGATCTTCCTGCTGTTCGTGGTCGGTGGCTCGCTGACCCTGTTCGCCCTGCGCGCGCCGGTGGTCAAGAGCCAGGTGGGCTTTGCCCTGTGGTCCCGTGAAACCCTGCTGCTGGCCAACAACCTGGTGCTGGTGGTGGCGGCCTCGATGATCCTGCTGGGCACCCTCTACCCGCTGGTGCTCGACGCCCTGACCGGGGCCAAGCTGTCGGTCGGCCCGCCTTACTTCGACGCCCTTTTCCTGCCGTTGATGGCGCTGCTGATGGTGGTGCTCGGCGTGGGCGTGGTGGTGCGCTGGAAGGACACTCCCGGCAAATGGCTGGCCGGCATGCTGACCCCGGTGCTGGTCGGCAGTGCAGTGCTGGCGCCGGTCGCCGGGCTGATCGTCGACGACTTCGACTGGCCGGCCCTGAGCGTGTTCGCCCTGGCCGCCTGGGTGGTCCTGAGCGGCGTGCGCGACATCCTCGACAAGACCCGTCACAAAGGCCTGGCCAAGGGGCTGGCGGGTCTGAGCCGCAGCTACTGGGGCATGCACCTGGCGCACCTGGGCCTGGTGGTGTGCGCCCTGGGCGTGGTGCTGTCGAGCAACAACAGCGCCGAGCGCGACCTGCGCATGGCGCCGGGCGAGACCGTCGAGCTGGGGGGCTATCACTTCCTGTTCGAGGGCGCCAAGCACTTCGAAGGCCCGAACTTCATTTCCGACAAGGGCACCGTGCGGGTTTCGCGCGATGGCCGCGAAGTGTCCGTGCTGCACCCGGAGAAACGCCTGTACACCGTGCAGCAGTCGATGATGACCGAGGCCGGCATCGACGCCGGTTTCACCCGCGACCTGTATGTCGCCCTGGGCGAGCCGTTGGAAAACGGCGCCTGGGCGGTGCGGGTGCATATCAAACCCTATGTCCGCTGGATCTGGCTGGGCGGTCTGCTGACCGGCCTGGGCGGCTTGCTGGCGGCCTTCGACCGACGCTACCGCGTCAAGGTCAAGACCCGGGTGCGTGAGGCCCTGGGCGTGTCTGGAGCAACTGCATGAAGCGTTGGATCATGGTGGTACCGCTGGCGGTGTTCCTGCTGGTGGCGGTCTTTCTCTACAAGGGGTTGTTCTTGAAACCCGACGAACTGCCTTCGGCGATGATCGGCAAGCCGTTCCCGACGTTCGCGCTGGCGAGCGTGCAGGGCGATCGCAGCCTCACCCAGGCCGACCTGATCGGCCGCCCGGCGCTGGTCAACGTGTGGGGCACCTGGTGCCCGTCGTGCAAGGTCGAGCACCCGTACCTGAACCAGCTGGCCGAGCAGGGCGTGGTGATCCACGGGGTCAACTACAAGGACGACAACGCCGCCGCGCTGAAGTGGCTGGCTGAGTTCCACAACCCATACCAGCTGAACATCGCCGACCAGCAAGGCTCGCTGGGCCTGGACCTGGGCGTGTACGGCGCGCCGGAAACCTTCCTGATCGACGCCAAGGGCATCATCCGCTACAAGCACGTGGGCGTGGTCGATGCCACGGTGTGGCGCGAGCAGCTGGCGCCGCTGTACCAGGGCCTGGTCGACGAGGCCCGGCCATGAGGCGCTGGCTGGCGGCCGCCGTGCTCGGCCTGAGCCTGGCCGGCGTGGCCAAGGCGGCCATCGACACCTACCAGTTCCGCGACGACGCCGAGCGCGAGCGCTATCAGCAACTGACCAAGGAACTGCGCTGCCCCAAGTGCCAGAACCAGGACATCGCCGATTCCAACGCGCCCATCGCCGCCGACTTGCGCCGCGAGATCTTCCGCATGCTGGGCGAGGGCAAGGACAACCAGCAGATCGTCGATTTCATGGTCGATCGCTATGGCGACTTCGTGCGCTACAAGCCAGCGCTCAGCGGGCGCACCTGGCTGCTCTGGTTCGGCCCGGGGATCCTCCTGGTCGCAGGCTTCGTGGTGCTGGCGCTGATCGTGCGCCGTCGCCGTGGCCAGGCCGTGGCCGGCAATACCGAACTGTCCGCCGACGAACGCGAGCGTCTGGCCAAACTGCTGGATAAAGAACGTACCCATGACTGAATTCTGGCTTAGCGCGGGCCTGCTGCTGCTCGCCGCCCTGGCTTTCCTGCTGTTGCCGATCCTGCGCGGTCACCGCCGCCAGCAGGCCGAGCAGGATCGTACCGCCCTCAACGTGGCGCTCTATGAAGAGCGCGTTGCCGAACTGGTTGCCCAGCAGGCGGCCGGCGTTCTTGATGAACAACAACTGGCCAATGGTCGTGACGAGGCCGCCCGTGAGCTGCTGGCCGACACCGAGCGCGGCGAGGTGACGCGTCAGGGCCACCTGGGCAAGGCCGTGCCGCTGCTGGCGGCGGTGCTGGTGCCGGCCATGGCCCTGGGGCTGTACCTGCACTTCGGCGCCGCAGACAAGGTCGAGCTGACCCAGGAGTTCGCCAGCGCGCCGCAGTCGATGGCGGAAATGACCACGCGCCTGGAGCGTGCGGTGCAGGCCCAGCCCGACTCGGCCGAAGGCCTTTACTTCCTCGGTCGTGCCTATATGGCCGAGCAACGGCCGGCCGATGCGGCCAAGGCCTTCGAGCGCACCGTGGCCCTGGCCGGGCGTCAGCCCGAGCTGCTCGGGCAGTGGGCGCAGTCGCTGTACTTCGCCGCCGACAAACAGTGGTCGGCGCAATTGCAGGCACTCACCGATGAGGCGCTCAAGGCCGACCCGCAAGAGGTCACCAGCCTCGGCCTGCGTGGTATCGCCGCCTTCGAGGGCGAGCGCTACCAGGAGGCCATCGACTACTGGCAGCGTCTGCTGGCGCAGTTGCCGCAGGGCGACGCGTCCCGCGACGCGCTGCAGGGCGGCATCGACCGCGCCGCCGACAAACTCAAGGCCGGTGGCGGCAAGGTGGCCGAAACAGCGCGCCTGAAGGTGCGGGTGGAGCTGGCCGCGGCGCTCAAGGACAAGGTGCGTCCCGACGACACCGTGTTCATCTTCGCCCGCGCCAGCAATGGCCCGCCCATGCCGCTGGCGGCCAAGCGGGTGACGGTGGCGCAGCTGCCGATCGAGGTGGAGCTGTCCGATGCCGACGCGATGATACCGCAGATGAAACTGTCGGACTTTGCCGAAGTCCAACTGGTTGCCCGAGTCTCGCGCGCCGGGCAGCCCACCCACGGTGAATGGAAGGGCCAGAGCGCCCCGCTGGCCACCGGCACCCGGGGCATCCAGCATGTGACCATCGACAGCCCCGACTCATAAGAGAGCACCCCCATGAACAGCACCGTCCGCCTGACCCTGATCACCCTGGCCCTGGGTCTTTCCGCGTGTACGGTGCATCAGCCCGGGGAGCGTGAGCCGCTGCCGCCGATCGAGACCACGCCGCCGCACAAAGGACCGGTGGTCAAGCCCTTGCCGGGTGGCCAGCCCGGCACCCAGCCGAGCAAGCCGGCGGCGATTCCCAAGCCGATGCCACGCACCTCCGCCAGCTTCGCGCCACCGCCGGGGGGCGCCAGCCACTGGGACCCGAAGCTGGGAGTCTATGTGCTGGAGAAGCAGCCCAATACCTTCTACCGCCAGCGTACCTATTACCGTTGGAACAACGGCTGGAGCTGGTCGCTGAGCCCTAACGGGCCGTGGCAGGACACCGACAGCAGTGGCGTGCCGGGCGGGTTGGGCAGGGCGTTTGGGCAATAATTGCCGTTGAGGCCTTATCGCGGGGCAAGCCCGCTCCCACGCCAGTAATGCTCATCGTCAATTGCGTGGGAGCGGGCTTGCCCCGCGATAGGGCCGGCCGCGCCAACAGCTGGCATAATCCCCCTTCGCATTCAACCGGAGGGTGGCATGAGCAAGACAGTCCTGGTGCTGGTGGAAACCATCGATGACTACCTGCCGCTATTGGAACGGGCCGGCTACCGCCTGATCCGCGCACCGTCGCCGCAACTGCGCGCCGACGCCATCGCCCGTCATGCCGGGGAGATCGACGCCGTGCTCACTCGTGGTCCGCTTGGCCTGACAGCCGGCGAAATCGCCACATTGGTCAACCTGCGGATCATCTGCGTGATCGGTGCCGGCTACGAGCAGGTCGACCTGGCCGCCGCCGCTGCCCGTGGCATCACCGTCACCAATGGCGCCGGTGCCAATGCCGCCGCCGTGGCCGACCACGCCCTGGCCCTGCTGCTGGCCCTGTTGCGCGACATTCCCCGTGCCGACGCCAGCACCCGCCGTGGCGAATGGCAGCGGGTGATCAGCCCGTCGGTGAGCGGCAAACGCCTGGGCATCCTGGGGCTGGGCGCGGTGGGGTTGGCAATCGCCAAGCGTGCCAGCCTCGGCTTCGACATGCCCGTCAGCTATCACAGCCGTACCCCGCGCAACGATGCGCCCTACACCTGGTACGACAGCCCGCTGCACCTGGCCGATGCCGTCGATATCCTGGTCGTCGCCACCCCGGGCGGGGCCGGCACCCAGCACCTGGTCGACGCGCAGGTGCTTGACGCGCTGGGCGCCGAGGGCTACCTGGTGAATATCGCCCGCGCCAGCGTGGTCGATACCCAGGCGCTGGTCGCCGCCCTGGCTCAGGGACGGATTGCCGGCGCCGCGCTCGATGTGTTCGATGGCGAACCCGGCGTGCCCGATGCCCTCAAGGCCCTCGGCAATACCGTGCTCACCCCTCATGTCGCCGGCCAGTCCCCCGAGGCCGCCCGCGACACGGTCAGCCTGGTGCTGCGCAACCTGCAGGCGTTCTTTGCCGGTGAGCCGGTGCTCACGCCAGTACACGAATAGCCTTTGCTTTCACTTATCCAAGGAGTGCTGCATGCAACTCGAGATCTTCCAGGTCGATGCTTTTTCCGCCAAGCCGTTCGGCGGCAATCCAGCGGCGGTGATCCCTTTGGACAGCTGGCTACCCGATGCGCTGCTGCAGCGTATCGCCGAAGAAAACAATCTGTCCGAAACTGCCTATTTCGTTCGCAACGGTGAAAGCTACGACCTGCGCTGGTTCACCCCGACAGTCGAAGTTGATTTGTGCGGCCACGCCACCTTGGCGTCGGCCTGGGTGCTGTACGAGCAGTTGGGCGAGCAGCGCGAAGAGCTGCGCTTCAACACCCGCAGCGGTGAACTGCGGGTCAGCCGCGGCACCGAGGGCCTGCTGGCGATGGACTTCCCGGCCAAGCAGCCGCTGGCAGTGGAGATGCCAGCGGGGTTGCTGGAGGCCTTGGGCTTGGCCAGTGCGCGAGGCTTGTATCGTACCGACGACTACATCGTGGTGATCGATGACCCAGCGGAGCTTGCGGCCTTGCAGCCCGATTTCGTCGCTTTGTCTCGCTTCGACGTGCGTGGCATCGCGGTGACGGCGCCGGGGGGAGGGTTCGATTTCGTTACACGTTGGTTCGGGCCTCGGGTCGGGGTCAATGAAGATCCGGTCACCGGCTCGGCGCATACCTCGTTGGTCCCTTACTGGGCCGAGCGGCTCGGGCAGGCACGGCTTCATTGCCAGCAGGGTGGTGCGCGCAAGGGGCAGTTGGTCTGTGAGTCACCTGGCAATGGCCGGGTAATCATCAGTGGTTATGCGGCGTTGTATTTGCGCGGCCTAGTGAATCTGTAACGAGGAGGGCGTACCCCCGAAGGGGTACGCTGATGGTGCAAGCTTGCCATTGTCTACTGTAGTCAGGACTTGTTTTCAGACTCAGCGTTATCGCCGCGGGTGTCGACAATTACCAGGGGAGTCGTGGTATTTGATACAGGCCCAAATTCATTTGTCGCAGTCCATGTGGCATGCATATGGCAAAAGTCATTTGGGAACAACAGGTGATGTGCCGGGATTTCAAACTCTGTTTCTTTGTCTTTATCGTCTTCACCAACGGTTTTCAAGAAGGAGTATCTGCTCCCGTCGATTGGCGTTTCGCCAGCGTCGTGTGAACGGCCAGCAGCCTGGTACAGCTCGATCGAAATAGTGTCACCCGGCTTCTTGTTCGCATAGTGCGGTGTAATGAATTTGACGCCCAGGGCAATCTGCTCTTTCGTGATCCAGCCGTCACTCGCTCTGACAGGGAAGTATCGGCCATCATCGAGGCTTCCTTCACCCGGAAGCTCATCGTTTCCGTGCACTGTGATCGGTTGTTCATAGGACCGCGAAGTATTCTCCTTCCCGCCTGTGATCGCTCGGGTTACCAAGAAGTGGAGCGGTTTTGTACCAGAGCCTTCTTGCGCGATCTGGTCGGCAGTCAGCGGAAACCGCAGATCGTCCGTGCCGTTCGCTTCCTGTTCGGTGACAGTACGTACAGGAAACTTTATCTCACCATAGAAGACCAAGACCTTGTCGTCCTTCTCCAAGACCTTCCTGGGTGGGAATTTTCGATCGTACAACGGTATGTAGATCGTGGCGTCCTGGTCGAATTCCTCACTGGGGATTTCATTGTATTGTTTGCTTGCGGTCTCCAGGTAAGGGGGGCGCAGGTTCGGATGCACCGGATCTTCCGGATCTGGATTTGGATCGCCGCCAACCTGGAACAAGTTAACCGCCACTGTGGTGATCTGCGAGGTGCCGGCAACAATACCGTTTCGAATAATGCGGTAGAACACATCGATACTGGCGACCAGGTTGGCACCTGCCGTTTCTTTCTTCCACGTATCGTAGAGGGCTGCATAGGAGGGATACAAAGTCTGCGGGTTGCCTTCTTCGCCACCAGGGATAGGTACCAGTTCATGCACGGCGTCACCCCACACCAGTTCGATCTTGTCACCCGGCTGGATAGCCGGCGTGCCAGTATGGGCGGGTACGACCAGTTCCAGAGGCTCGCGTGCCTCCGCATCGATGATGAGACCGTCAGTGTGTGCAGCAATCAGCGGCGCGAGTAGGCCTTTCAGTTCCCCCTTGAGGAGTACCTTCAGCGTCAGTGGGAGGGACATATCCGAAACATTGCCCGCCCGATCCGTGATTTTGTAGGTGAAAACGAGGGTGCCATCCCCCAGGGCCTCGATATCTGCCCGTAGGAAGCGCAGCGTCAATCCGTCCTTGGGACGACGACGCATGCTCCCCCGGGCTATGCGTCGAGAACGTAACGTGCTGCTGATCGCTCCCTCGATGATGTCGCCGGGCGCTAGGCCGCCATAGCCGGCAACGGTGCATTCCAGGTATTGCTCGCCGTCCTCTTCCTTGAGCTTGTCCGAGGTCAGCCCGTTCGTTTTGATTAGCTCATCAACAATCAACTCGGCCAGCAAGGGTTCGCCAGGTTTGGTCAGGTCGACAATGAAGGATTGTGCTGGGCCACTCTCGTTACCACTGCCGGAGTATATGACTCGGTAGATGATCGTGTGGGTGCCTTCCGTGCGAACAGACGCAGGAAGGTCGATTTCAAAAGTGTCCCCAGGTTTTTTACCTTTGAACGTGACGGCCGGATCCAATGGAGCACCATCTACTATCAGTTGCACGCTATCGCCGTCCGGGTCCTTGATCGAGTCCGGCACTGGAAATGTGAGCTTGAGCGGGTCGGAGCTGACGCTTGCCAACAGTAAATTGTCTGCAATGCCGGACGGCGGCAATTCCGCCAGGGCGCCTGCCGGAAACACCAAGGGATCAGTAAAACCCAGTATGCCTGGCGACCGTTTGCGTGTTGGCTTGTAGAACATAGGGCACTTGCAACGCCCGGAGTGGGTAATGGATTGGCTTGGCACCTTGCCGGGTGTGTGCACGTCGATGCGAGAAGATTGGTCAGACATGGTTGCATTCCAGTGGCTAGGGGATTCACAGGGTTGCTGCTGGGCGAGGTGCCCCGTCAGGCACTGCCACAGCAGTCCTACTGGCTGTCCCGGTACCTGGCGCAGCCGATGCGATCGCAGAGTCATGGTCGGAAAAAAGCGCGCGCTTGTAACCTGACAGAATTGCCAGGTCGCCGCTGGCAGGCGGTGGCCGTCGGCGGGATGGGCGCAAGGGGACGAGTTGTCATCGCGCGCTTCGAGGAGCCCCTCGATATCAATCGACGGGCGCCTGTGGGTTAGGGCTGCAGTGCTGCCTTCCTCATCGCATGCCGCGCAGATCCACGATGAGCAGGGCGGTGGTGTCGTTCGCTACCGTTTTCCCATTCCTAGTGACTTGCCATGTGGAATGAATATGGCAACGTTTACTGGGGGCGATTAGTTGGGCGCGCGGAAGGGGAAACCGGTACTCCTCGGTCTCCTCACTGGCATCGGCGACCGTGTACGAGTCCTTGATTCTTGATACCTCGATAGGCTCCTCATTTTCGGTGTGTCTATCAGTCTCCACCTGGACCAGATTGATTTCAATCAGGTCGCCAGGTCGCTTGTGCTTGTACGGCGGCGTCACGAAATACACGATCTTGCCATCTTCGAGATCAGCCGGGATGATGCAGCAGGCGGACTTGAGGGGCGCGTACTCACCTTCTCCCAGGTCGCCATCGCCAGGCAGTTGCTCATCCGCGTCAACGAGCACAGGTTGGACCGGCCCCTGTGACGTGTTGTGGGTCGGGCCTTGGACAGGGCGCTCCACCTCATAGACCAGGGCTTGTGTGCCACCCGCTTGCTCTGCGATCAGGTCGGCCGTGAGGGCAAATTCGAGGTCAGCCTTCTTGCCGACGTCAGCGTCGCTGACGGTCCGTGGGGGAAACGCATAGGTACCGTATCTGAGCCGGACCACATCGCCCTCGATCAGCACCGGTGCCGTCGGTGAGTGCCGGTCGAACCATGGCACGAAGAGCCTGGCGTCCTTGGCATAGTCATCTTTGGGGATGTAGTTGAGCTGCCCTGACCAGGACATCAGCACGGCTGGACGCAGGTTCGGGTGGGTCGGTACCTCTGGCTCTGGATCGCCACCCACCTGGTGCAGGTTGATGACCACGTCCAACCCTGCGGAGGTTCCGGCCACCATGCCTTCGCGAATGATCCGGTAGCTTACGGTGATGCGGGCGGTTTCATCGTGCCCCTGCGATTGCGCCTTCCAGGTGTCGTAAAGGGCTGCATAGTCCGGGTAGATCGGCAGGCGAGCACCTTCCTCGCCATCGGGGATGGGTAGTGGTTCGTGGTGGGCATCGCCCCAGATCAGCTCGATCGCGTCGCCTGGCAGAATGGGTTTGTCCGAATAGGCGGGGATGATCACTTCCAGCGGTTTGCGCGCCTCTTCATCGTTGATGATGCCATCGGCGCTGTCTGCCACTTCTGGTGCCGGAAGATTGGTCAGCTCGCCGTCGAGCAGTACCTTGAGAGTCACGGGGCGCGAAGGGAGCGAAATATTGCCGGCGCGGTCGGTGACGGTATAGGCGAATGTTTTAAGGCCATCCCCTGCACGTTCGATGTCCTCCCTCAGGAACCGCAAGATGATCTCGTCTCCAGGCCCGTATTCTTGTTCGACATCCGTTGTGCTACCGAACCCGTCGAGGTCGGCGATCACGCCACGGATCCTGTCGCCTATTCCAAGGCCGTTGTAGCCATTGAGGGTCGTTTTGAGATAGTGCTTGCCATTGTGGATTTCGAGGGTGGCCGAGGTGACCCCGCCTTTGATGATGTCGCTATCGACGTTCAATTCGGCCAGTGACGGCAGGCCAGGTGCAGTCAGATCGACCTTGAAGGATTGGAGGGGACCGTCCTCCGATCGATTGTTCGAGTAATGTATGCGGTACTGGATCGTATGGATGCCTTCTTGGCGAGCGCTGGCGGGCAGTTCGATGGAAAAGATGTCCCCCGCCTTGTAGCCCTCGAAGGTGATGGGGATGCTGAACGCGCTCCCGTCCACGAGAAGCAGTACGGCATCCCGGGTTGGGTCGACAACCTTAGTCGGGATCCTGAACCGTAGCGTGATAGGGTAGTTCCTGAAGTCTGCCAGCAACAGGTTGTCTGCCTCGACACCCGGGAGGGTCGGAGCGAGCGCATCCTTGGGAAACACCAGTTCCTCATCAAAGCCCCACGTGGCGTTAATGCGAGCAGGTTTTCGAACCGCCTTGTAGGCGTGCCGGCTATGGCAACCACATTGCGAGGCAATGGATTTGGCCGGCAGGGTGGCAGGCCGATACTCGGCGATGAAATAACGTTCAGACATGGTTGTTTTCCTGTGCTGTCAGGGCTTCAGGTTTGGGGCTGGCGGTGACGGGCCTCGGCAGTGTTCCAAGTCGTTCCGATACCGAGTACGGTGCAAACGAACGCAGGTTCATAGTCGGGAAAAAGCGCGAACTTGTAAGCTGACAGAATTACTAGGTCGGGCTGGCGGGAGGGGGCATGCGTCGGTTTGGCCGACGCATGCCCAGGCGATCAGAAGGACAGGCGCACGGCCAGTGAAGCCGCGGTGTCGGAGAAGTCGTTGCTGCCCACTTGCTGGGCCAGCGACGCGGTGATCGTGAGGTCGCGGTTGATGCGGCCTTCCGCGCCGACCTTGAATTCGGCGATGTTGCGGGTGCCGGCCTGGGCCACGCTAACGCCGTCGAGGTTGACGCCGGCCTGGCGATTGTTGTGAATCCAGTTGGTTTCGACGAAGGGCTTGAAGCTGTCGGCCAGGGTGTCATCGCCGGTGTAGTTCAGCTTGAGCGAGGCGCGGGCGCCGACACTGACGCTCAGGGTATCGCTGCCTTGGGTGGAGACGACGGTGCCGTTGTCTTCGCGGTGATCGTCGGGGGTCACACCCGACCAGACCACCTTGGCCTTGGGTTGCAGGTACCAGGCATCGCCGTCTTCGAAGCGGTCGCTGAACACATAGCCGGCTTCCAGTGACGTGGAGACGCCCTTGGCACTGTAGCGCTCGGTGGCCACGTCGTCGCCGGAGACCTGGGCGTCGAACCAGCTGTATTGCAGCACAGCGTCGGTGTACAGGCCCTGTTCGCTGTTACCGTTGGCAAACCAGGTGCCATAGACACCGGTGGTATAGCCCTTGACCTGACTGCTGGCGGAGTGATTGGTCAGCTGCGAGGTGCTGTTGCCATGGCTGTTGCCGTAGCCGGCAAAGACCCCGGTGCGCCAGGCGCCGCCGGCACGGGTCGAGCCGCCGGCCAGGTCGGCGCCGAACAGCGTGGCGTTGCGGCTGACGTGGGTGTTGAGTTGCCCGCTGCTGTCGGTGCTGCGCTGGTGCCCGTCGCTGTGCTTCATCCACAGGTTGGTCGAACGGCCGTCGGCCGCCAGGGTGTCGGCACGTTCGGTGTCGCCGCCGCGCTGGCCGACACTGGCGTCGAACAAGGTGCTCATCGCGTACAGGTTGGCCGCGTAGGCGCCGCCTTCGGGACGGACGATCAGGATCGGCGCGTCAGGGTTGCCCGGATCGATCAATTCATTTCGCAGGTACCAGTTGCCGCTGTTGTCGCCTTCACCCCGTACCAGTTGATAGTCGTAGGCTCCGGCAACGATACGACCTGCCTGGGTGAATTCCCCGTTGGAGGCGCCGCCGACGGTGATCAGTTCGATACCATTCAAGGTCTTGGCACCGGACCCGCCGAGGTTGTTGACGCTGACTGACGTGGTGCCGCTGGTATCGCCTTCGATGATCAACCTGTCGGTTACCGAGGCATCGCCCTCCAGCTTGGTGTTGAATTCTATGCTGCCGCCATCGCCGACATAGTCGCCATGCACGGTCAGAATCCGGCCGGCTTCGTCGCCTTCCCTATCGCTTTGAAAGGTGATCCTGCCACTGTTGGTGAGAAGCTCGTCGATGGAGGAGTCAGCGGTGACGATCCATTGCGCGGAGGCACCGACATCGAGCTGGTCCACACCCTGCATTGCGCCACGCAAGATGGCTTTTTCACCGAGTGCCACATGGGTCGTGGCGGTGTCGGCAGAGATGATATCGCCTTCGATTTCACTGGTCTTGATGGTCAGGAATACGCTGGCGTCGTCCTCCACCTCGAGCAGGGTGCCATTGTTCGCATGCACCACGGTGCCATCGCGCAGGGTGATATGGGCTGTTGGGGCAATCGGCTCCGCGTCGAAGGCCTTGCCGACATGGATGGCGCTGCCGGTGGTCGAAATCAGCTGGCTGCCGGCGATATCCAGGGTGGCCACTTGATCACCGGCGTTGTCGCCCCGGCTGTCCGAGCTGATGGCAATTGCGTGACGGGCGCCATCGAGCACCGAGCCCACGACGGTGCTGGTGCCGCCGTACATCTGCAGTGCGACGCCGGACAAGGCACTGGTGCCATCATCGGTGGCGGTCACACGGCTGCCGACCAGGGTGACGTTGCTGTCGTTGTTGAGAATCGCACGCCCGGCGGCACTGATGGTGGCGCCCGTGGCGTTGAGGTTGCCGCCTTGGGTCAGTGAGATCGCCACACCCGAAGACGAATCCGAGGCATCGGCCTGGCTGCCGGCGTTCATGTTCAGGGTAGCGCCATTGCTCACCTGCCAGGACTCCGCAGGGCTGCCGGCCTCGACAGTAGCCTGTTCACTGCGACCCTCAAGGACGCCCGCTGTGGCAAGGGGCGTGCAGCCGAGCAGCAGGACACAGGCGAATCGATACGGCCTGCGGACACGCAGGCGCAGTTCTTTTTTCATCGTGGACTCCGACGCGAATAAGTAAGTGGGACAGGCATTCGGGGAGCGCTGAAGAGTGCGGGAAGAAGTGAACTGAGGCTGTAGGAATAGTCTGAGCGTGGTGCGGGAAAAGGTGAACATGGGCGTCACTTCCTGGCTCATGCGTGCGGGTAGCTTGAGCCAAGGGTGATGGGAAGTAACCTGACAAAAATGCTAGTTTTCAGGTGCCAGGACTGCAGCATGGATGGCCAGGGCCCGGCTTGGGCCCTGGTCGCTGGTTCAAAGTTGAATGAACTCGGGAGGTGAGAATAAGTAGGTTCTCTCCTCGCGATGCCAGATACTGTAGTTGAACAGGACGGCACCGCCTCGGTTCTCTGTAATCCAGGAATCCGAGACCTGGATTGTTGCCTGGCCTGTATCCTCAAGTGGGTGGTAGGGAGAAATTTGTTTTCTCACGCGGCCATTGATAATGATGTTGACATGGTCACCATCCTTTCTGTACGGAAAGTCCACATCGGCGGTGTATTTGTCGCCGTTCGAGGTGATCTTGATGGCCGGTGTACCCACAGCCTGGGGCTCGATAGTCACCTTGCGGGGCGTCGAGGCTATGCCATTGACGAAACTGGTCACCAAGACCTCAGTTGAGTAGCCCCCCATCGCCAGCGAGTCCGGCAACAAGAAATTCAGGGTCTCCCGCGAACGGACTGTTTTCTCCTCGCTGCGCCATTCAACAACGCCCGTTGCCTTCCACACTACAGTGACCTTTTGTCCAGCTCGCATACCGGGGTAAGGCTCCACATCGACCTTGAGATGCTGATCGGGTTGCACATCACGTAGGTAATCCAGCTTGTCGTTCTTGGCTTGGGGAAGTTTTGGGGCTGCAATGACGGTGTGGGTGACCGGCCGGGAAGTACTTTTCGAGAGATGTTGACCGTCCACGTGGTAGGCGACACGGATCGAACCTTTTACCAATGCTTTTACGAAGCCATTGGGAATCTTGAACAACATGTCTTCAACCGGAGAGCCGACGTTCTGGGGTTCACTTGTAAAAGGCATGTCTTCGCCGTCGGCGTTCCGACCGTATGCCTCGACGACGACAGCTTGTCCCGGCTGCAGATTCTCATTCGCAGGCACCACCACCGCCAGGTCGGCGGTCAACAGGTACCTCATGTCGATCTCTTCGTCTTCATGCCCATCGACAAGAAGGCGCGGCGCGGCGGGCTGTTCGGGATAGTCGAAGTCTACATCCACCGTCGTGGACGGGGCCAGGAGGGAGTAATTGCCTGCATCGTCGGTAATACTGTAGCGCAGCGAAGTTCTACCGCCAGGGATCTTGGATTGCAAGTCGTCGAGGACGATCACCGTGTCATTATCGATATCATCAATTCGGATACTGTGTTCGAAACCGGACCAATCTATCGTCAAGGTGTCGTAGCCGGATTGATAAGTCCATTTGGGGACCGTTATGGTGACCTTCTCGGTGTCTCCTGCCAGCCATTCAGGGACGATTGAGGCTTTTTCCAGCTTGTAGTTTTCCTCCGGGAGCGGCAGGTCTTTATCAGGGTCCCCGGGGATCGTGGACTTGATGAAGAGCTCGGTTTTATCCGAGGGGAATTCTATTCCGCCTGGGAAGCTTATGAACTTGTACCAGAGCCCATGCAAGCCTTCTTTTTTATTTATAAAGTGTTCTGCAGTAGGTTCTAACACTATGACGCCGGTCTCGTCTTTTTTGACGAATCGACTGTATATCATGGTGTCGTCCAGAAATAACTGGATGTCATCGCCATCCGCTACGTCGAGGTACGGGCCCACACGCGTTTCAAGAATCTTCCTCGGATTGTGCAGCAAATCATAATAACCGAGTCCACCATTCCCCTGGCCATCGTCGTCGGCATCCACCATTTTCGGAGGCATCAAGTTGGCGTAGGGAGTGGGGTTGGTGCTGGTGTAATTTGTGGTGCTTGTAGTTGTAGTTGTAGTTGTAGTTGTGGTTGTGGTTGGTGTTGACGTCGTTGTCGTTGTCGTTGTGATATGAGTGGCGGATGTTGTAGTGTTTTTCGCGGGTGTATTGGACGTGCTGCTCATAGGTGCTTCTCCTGGCCGGCGCGGGGGACAGGCATTGCCGGAGCTTCCAAGTTAGGAATTGTGCTGCTATGTAACAACTGGCAAAAATGCTAGGTCGAATGGGCACGAGCGGGCCTGAATTATCCGGGGTACGGCCACGCACACTTGCCTACGAGCGCCTGGCCAGGATGCTGGGCTGAGGCAGGGTGATGCCGGACATGCCTGGAGCCTGCGCCTATACTGCAACTCCCCGGAACAACCGCAAGGAGCCCCAAGATGTCCGTGGAAAAACAAGGCAGTTGCCTGTGTGGTGCAATTCACCTGAGTGCAACAATCGACAACACCCATGTCAGCGCCTGTCATTGCAGCATGTGCCGAAAATGGACCGGTGGCCCGCTGCTGGCGGTCCATTGCACCGAGCCCCCGAAATTCGAGGGCCCAACCCCGAGCGTCTATGATTCCTCCCCCTGGGCCCAGCGCGGCTTCTGCGGCCGGTGCGGTACGCACCTGTTCTACCGCTTGAAAGAGGGCAACCTCTATGTCGTGCCGGTCGGCCTGCTGGACGGCACGGAAAACTGGACCTTCACCGAGCAGATCTTCATCGACGAAAAACCCGCCTGGTATTGCTTCGAGAACGAGACCAAGAACCTCACCGGCCAACAGATCTTCGAACAGTTCGCCCCGTCCTGAGCCGACCCGCCTTGCCAAACTCAAGCATTCCTGAGAAAAGGGCGCCCACCAAAACCGTCTCGAGGAACCTGCCATGAGCAGTGAGCTGCAAGTCATCGATCTACACGAAGGCGACGGCAAGTCCGTGGTCAAGGGCGCGCTGATCACCACCCAGTACCGCGGCACCCTGGCCGACGGCAGCGAGTTCGATTCGTCCTGGTCGCGCGGCAAGCCGTTCCAGTGCGTGATCGGCACCGGCCGGGTGATCAAGGGCTGGGACCAGGGCCTGATGGGCATGCGCGTGGGCGGCAAACGCAAGTTGCTGGTGCCGGCGCACCTGGGCTATGGCGAGCGCTCGGTCGGTTCTATTCCACCGAATTCGGACCTCACCTTCGAGATCGAGTTGCTGGAAGTACTGACCCGCGACGATTGAGGCGCGCGATGGCAGGGAACCGGGTGATGGAGACCTTGCGCTGTAGTATTAGCTGCTTGATCTGGGAAATTTCCTACCTGTTTGTCAGGTGTTGGCTGGCATATGGAGCGGTATTTCCACAGGTATCGTCCCAGGTTCTCCTGGCTCTTTGTCCAGAGCCTTACTGCCCGAGAGCCACTGATGTACGAGGATCCTGTTCAGATCGCCCTGTCGCTGTTCATAGGCTTTGCCATTGATCGCTGGTTGAGGTCACCCCGGCTGCGTACCTGGCTTGGCGTGAGTCTTCTCACTATTGGGGGGCTCGGTATGCTGTTCTTGCACCGTGAAACGCTCAATGGTGCTGATGTGGTGCTGTGGAAGTCTTTCGCTATCGTGCTGGGTGTATGCCTGATTGTATTCAGAGATCGCTACGAGGATGCGACGTGACGTTGCTCTCTCAACGCTTTGACTCAAGCCTTTGGGGCTCACCGGTCTTGCGATAGACCGGAACTGTGCTGACCCGCGACGATTGAGCCGCGAGCAATAATTCAGCAACACACATGCGTTAACGTGGCCTTTGTCCATGGAACGGCATGTGCGCCCAGGGAGGAACCAAACGGGTCGAAGGCACTCTGAGCCTCACTCGCTGCCACGGATGGCATTCACGACAGGGACGACCAGCAGCCAAGGCTGCCGGACCATGTGGCGGGGCAACCCAGTACCCCTTGCCACAAGAGTCCGTCCCAGATGAAGCTGCCCACCTTCCTTCGCCGTCGTCGTCACCTGTTGTTGAGCCTGACGCTCGCCGCTGCGGCTGTGCCGCTGGCCCTGGATGTGGTCGAAAGCCGCGCGCAACCCGTGGATGGCACCCAGACCCTGGTCTTCCTGCGCCACGCCGAGAAGCCCGGCGAGGGGCTGGGGCAGTTGAACTGCCAGGGGCTCAACCGCGCCCTGGACCTGGCCACCTTGCTGCCCGAGCGTTTCGGCAAGGCTGACTACGTATTCGCCGCCAACCCTTCGCGGGGTGTCGAGGAAGGTAGCCAGGATGAGCGCTACAGCTATATCCGCCCGCTGATGACCATCAGCCCCAGCGCCATCCGCCTCGGCTTGCCGGTGAACATCGACTATGGCGCCAACGACACCGAGGATCTGGCGGACGAGCTGCTTAGTAGCAAGTACCGCAATGCGACGGTCTACACCGCCTGGTCCCGCGGTTATCTCCCGGAACTGATCAACACCGTGGCCGGCAAGGCCCTGGGTGAGGAGCGGGTGCTCACCGAAGACTGGCATCGCGACGACTTCGATACCTTGTACGTGCTCACGCTGACCTGGCGCGATGGCAAGGCGACCCTGCTCAGCCGTAACGTGCGCCAGGGGCTCGATCACGGCGAGTCTGGCTGCCCGACCTGACCTGCTGTTACTGTCTGGCCATCAGGCCTGGACGGGAACGGATGCATGAACCAGCGGGTGACAGTGATCGGCGGCGGGGTGGTCGGCCTGGCGACGGCTTATGCGCTGGTGCGCGACGGCTGGCAGGTCGACCTGGTCGAGGCCCGCGACAGCCTGGCCAGCGCCACAAGTTTTGCCAACGGCGGGCAGCTTTCGTATCGCTATGTGGCGCCACTGGCCGATGCCGGTGTGCCGTGGCAGGCGCTTGGCTGGTTGTTGCAGGGGGACTCGCCGTTGCGCCTTCGGTTGCGTCTGGACCCAGCGCAGTGGCGTTGGCTGGCGGCTTTCGTCATGGCCTGCCGTACCTCCGTCAATCGCCGTAATGCCGCTCGGCTGCTGAGTCTGGCGCTCGAAAGCCAGGCGGCTTTGCAGCGCTGGCGCGAGCAGGACGGCCTCGATGATTTCGCCTGGCGGCGCAATGGCAAGCTGGTCGCATTCCGTACCCAGCGTGCATTCGACCACGGGCGCCAAAACTTGCTTGATCCCCACAGCCAGCGAACACTGGATGCCGCCGAACTGCGCGAACTCGACCCGGCGCTTTTCGATGCACCGTTCGTTGGCGGCGTGTTCACCCCGGACGAAGAGGTCGCCGATTGCCACCGTTTTTGCCTGCGTCTGGCCGAGCGCCTGGAGGCGTCGGGACAATGCAGGTTGCTGTTGGGGCGACCGGTGACACGGCTGATAGCGCACGATGATCAGGTGCTGGCCCTTGAGCTGGGCAACGAACGGCTGGAAGTGCAGCACCTGGTGCTCTGCGCCGGGCACCGTAGCGCCGGCCTGGCATTGCCGGGCTTGAATTTGCCGGTCTATCCCTTGAAAGGCTACAGCCTGACCGCGCCGATTGGCGCCGCGCATCGGGCGCCCGATGTGAGTATCACCGACTACGAGCGCAAGATCGTCTATGCCCGGCTGGAGGATCAGCTGCGTGTGGCGGCGATGGTGGACATCGTCGGTTACGACGAGTCGGTGGATGCCGGCAGGCTCGCGAGCATGCGACGGCTGGCGCGCGCGACCCTGCCGGAGGCCGCTGATTACAAGCAGGCGGTGGAGTGGGCTGGGATGCGGCCGGCGACGCCGACCGGAGTGCCGATCATCGAGGCCACACGGTATCGCAACCTGTGGCTGAACCTGGGGCATGGTGCGCTGGGGTTCACCTTGGCGTGTGGCAGTGGCGAGCGGCTGGCGAGGCTGTTGCGCTGACCTTGTTGGCCTCATCGCGGGGCAAGTCGGGTCGCCGCATCGCCGCTCCCACGGATTGCTTTTGACGCCAGGGGAGTGGGCTTGCCCTGCGACAGGCTCTACTGGTAGATCAGCGACCGAAGCGCATCGGCCAGCCCACCACCTTCTTCGCCCGCGGCGTGGCGTAGGTGCGCACCTTGGAGGTGCTCAACCCCAGCCTCACCAGTGATTCGGCAATGGTCACCGCCGCGCTCACACCGTCCACCACCGGCACCCCGGTGCGCTGGCGGATCTGCTCGTCGAGTCCGGCCATGCCGCCGCAACCCAGGCAGATCACTTCGGCCTTGTCCTCGAGCACAGCGCGCTCGGCCTGCTCGACGATGGCTTCCACCGCGCGCCGAGGGTCGCTTTCCAGCTCCAGCACCGCCAGGCCGCTGGCGCGCACCGAGGCGCAGCGCTCATACAGTCCGGAGAGCTTGAGGCGGTCCTCGATCAGCGGCACGGTGCGGTCCAGCGTGGTCACCACCGAGTAGGCGTGGCCCAGGTACATGGCAGTGCTGGCGGCGGCATCGGTGATGTCCACCACCGGCACGTCCAACAGCTCCTGCAGGCCTTCGCGGCCATGCTCGCCGTAGCCGGCCTGGATCACGGCATCGAAGGGTTGGTCGTAGGCCAGCACCCGGTCCATCACCGCGATGGCGGCCAGGTAGCTCTCGAAGTTGCCCTCCACCGACTCGGCGCCGAACCAAGGGGTCAGGCCGACGATCTCGGTACCGGGCGCGGCCACGCTGCGCGCCTGCTCGGCAATGGCTTCGGTGATGGCTTCAGTGGTGTTGACGTTGGCGATCAGAATACGCATGACGGATCTCCCTGAAATCAGTGGCTGCTGTGGTCGACGGCGATGCATTCGCCGCTGACATCGAGGTATTGGCGGTTGCGTGGCGCGATCAGCAGGTAGACGGCGGCGGCGATACCGGCACCGATCAGCCAGGAGAACGGCGCGATGCCGTGGAAGTTGGGCACCAGGGCCAGGACGATGGCCAGCAGCGCGGCCGGGATGAACGCGGCCAGGGCGCGCAGGTTGATGCCGCGGGTGTAGTGGTAGGCGCCGGCGGGGTTCTCGCTGTACAGCTCGGGCACGTTGATGCGGCCCTTACGCAGCAGCCAGTAGTCGGCCATGATCACGCCGTACAGCGGGCCGAGCAGGGCGCCCAGGCCCGAGAGGAAGTACACGATCACCAGCGGGCTGTTGTACAGGTTCCAGGGCAGGATCAGCACCGCCAGGGTGGCGCTGATCAGCCCGGCGCGGCGGAAGTTCAGGTGGCGCGGCGCCAGGTTGCTGAGCACGAAGGCCGGGGCGACGAAGTTGGCCATGATGTTCACCGCCACGGTGACGATCAGGAAGGCCAGGCAGCCCAGCACCAGGAACGTGGTGTTGGGGATGCTGGCGACGATCTGCGTCGGGCTGTCGATGACCTGGCCGTTGATCTGGAACTGCGCGCCGCACAGCACCACGGTGATCGCCGCGAACACCAGGATGTTCACCGGCAGGCCCCAGAAGTTGCCGACGCGTATGGTCCTGCGGCACGGCGAGGAACGGGCGAAGTCGCAGAAGTTGAGCACCAGGGTGCCGTAGATCGCCAGCCACAGCGCGCCGCCAGCGAAGATGTTGCGCCACATCTCGTAGCCGCTCAGGGGCTCGGCGACCGACCAGGCGATGCGCGCATCGGCCTTGAAGTACATGAACACTGCCAGGCTGGCCACGGTCAGCAGGATTACCGGCCCGGCGAAGGCCTCGTAGCGGCGCACCATCTCCATGCCGTAGGCGAGGATCACCAGCTGCACCAGCCAGATCGCCACGAAGCACACCCAGCCCAGGCTCGACAGACCGAGGATGCTGTCGTGGTCATAGGCGGCCACCTGCGGCCACACGGCGGTCAACAGCACCCGCAGCACCACCGAGGCCAGGTAGGTCTGGATACCGAACCAGGCGATGGCGATCACCGCGCGGATCAGCGCCGGGATCTGCGCGCCATGGATGCCGAAGGCGATGCGGCTGATCACCGGGAACGGCACGCCGGTCTTCTGCCCCATGTAGCCGGACAGGTTCATGAAGAAGTACACCAGCGCCGCGCCGATCGCCAGCGACAGCAGGATTTGCCAGCCGCCCAGGCCGAGGGCGAACAGCCCCATGGCGAAGGAGTAGTTGGCGATGTTGTGCACGTCGTTGGTCCACAACGCGAAGATGCTGTAGCCGCCCCAGCGGCGGCCTGCCAGTTTGGTCGGGGCGAGGTCGCGGTTATGCAGGCGCGGGCTCAGTTCGAGATCGGCCGGAAGGCCTTCGAGGGCGGTGGTCGAGGGATGGGTGCTGGCAACGGAAAGTTCAGGGGCAAGGGGGAGGCTGCTACTCATTCCGGCGGCTCCTGATGCGTGTGACTGCGATGAGCGGGCGCTGGCGCACGGGCTCGCCATCTCGTCGGTGCAGGCGTTGGCATCACTGGGTTCTGGGCGCAACGGTCGCCGGTGGGGCGACGCTGCGGGTTCTTGTGTATTTATGTTTCGTCAAACTTGTATACAAAACGCAAACACATAAAAGCCAGTTCCATGCCAGAGATCAACTCGCTTTCAGGTTGCTACTATTTTGAATCTATCTATTTGAAAGATAAGTGGATGAAATAAAGGAAATATAAGCTGACCAAATGAACAGGTAATATTTTTTGCTCGACATTTTAGTTGATCAAATGGTCAGATTTAGTTGATTGGAGTATGTAACTTAATGGGGCGTTACCGGTCAAAAGTGCACACAAAAATGGCACTTATGGTGACATTCATGTGTACAAGTTTTGGCCGGGCCGACTGCGTGGGAGCGGGCTTGCCCCGCGATAAGGCCTGCAACTGCAAAACCTCCCTCACGCCATCGGCGGCAACCGCCGCTTCACCGGCGTCTTCTTGATGATCGCCGTATTGGTCTCGGCCAGCACGTTGAGGCGGTCGAGCAGCGTGTCCAGCTGCTCCATCGAGCGCACATGCAGGCGGGCGATGAAACAATCCTCGCCGGTAACCTTGTCGCACTCGGTGAACTCGGGAATGGCGATGATCTGCCGCTCCACCTCCTGCAACTGCCCCGGCAGCGGGCGAATGCGCACGATGGCCTGCAACTGGTAGCCGAAACAGCGCGGGTCCACCTCCACCGTATAGCCGCGCAGTACGCCGCGCTCTTCCAGGCGGCGCAGGCGCTCGCTGACGCTGGGCGCCGACAATCCGCTGATCTGCGCCAGGGCCTTGAGCGAGCGGCGCGAGTCTTCCATCAGGGCGTTGATCAGCAACTGGTCGATGGCATCGGTCATGGCAGCCTCGTTAGGTGATTTTCAAGATGTGCCTTGATAGTAAAGGCGAGAGCACCGATATGCCTTGCTTATCCGCTGGAAGGTCCCCCTCGACCCTCCGCATACTGTGCCCATCGTCGACAGGAGGTGTGAGATGGACAATTCGCTGCGCCGTGGCTCGCTGGAAATGATCGCCGCCATGCTGATATCCGGGACCATCGGCTGGTTCGTGCTGATATCCGGGCAGCCGGTGCTGGAAGTGGTGTTCTGGCGCTGCGTGTTCGGCGCCGGCACCTTGTTGCTGATCTGCGCGGCCATGGGCTTTCTCAAGCCGGGCGTGCTGACCCGCGCCACCTTCCTGCTGGCGGTGGCCAGCGGGGTGGCGATCGTCGGCAACTGGGTGCTGCTGTTCGCCTCCTATTCGCGGGCTTCGATTGCCATCGGCACGGCGGTGTACAACGTTCAGCCGTTCATGCTGGTGGGCTTGGCCGCGCTGTTCCTCGGCGAGAAGATCACCCCGGCCAAGCTGACCTGGTTGAGCGTGGCGTTCCTCGGCATGCTGGCCATCGTCAGTGCCCATGGCGCGGGGCAGGCCAGTGGCGACGAGTACCTGCTGGGCATTGTCCTGGCATTGGGCGCGGCGTTCCTGTACGCCGTGGCGGCGTTGATCATCAAGCGCCTGACCGGCACGCCACCGCACTTGATCGCGCTGATCCAGGTGAGCACCGGCGTATTGCTGCTGGCGCCCTGGGTTAAGCTCGGTGGACTGCCGGGTGAACTGCCGGCGCTCGGCAGCCTGGTGACGCTGGGGATCGTGCATACCGGTTTGATGTACGTGCTGCTGTACAGCGCCATCCAGCGCCTGCCCACGGCGTTGACCGGGGCGCTGTCGTTCATCTACCCGATCGCGGCGATCCTGGTCGACTGGGTGGCCTTCGACCATCGCCTGGCGGCGGTGCAGTGGCTGGGGGTGGGGCTGATCCTGCTGGCGGCGGCGGGCATGCAGCAGGGCTGGTGGTTCCGGCCGGCCAGCGGCCGCGGCGTGGCAAGGCCTGAATGAGGTTCAGTTTGTAAGATCGGCGTGGTCTTGGCGTGTAACAGCCTCAAGGTGTTGAAGTCGTCCGGAGTCGGTATTCGGCTTCAACCGCCGGGGCTGCGAGGCAGCCCTTTCGCGGCACAAGGCCGCTCCTACAGGGGGATGCGCTTCCTGTAGGAGCGGCCTTGTGCCGCGAAAAGACCGCAAACGCCGACTGCTCAGTTCAACCAGCTCAACGCCGGCCCCTGGGGCACGATCCGGGTCGGGTTGATGTGGTTGTGCGAGTAGTAGTAATGCAGCTTGATATGCGCCATGTCGATGGTGCGATAGATCGCCGGGATCTGCGTCAGGCGCACCAGGTACTGGTACAGCGCCGGGTACTCGGCCAGGGTCTTGTGGTTGGTCTTGAAGTGCACGTAGTACACCGCCTCGTAGCGGATCAGCGTGGGCAGCAGGAACAGGTCCGACAGGCTCAGCTTGCCGCCCACCAGGTACGGCTGCTTGCGCAGCCGGTGCTCGAGGGTGTCCATGGCCGCGAAGAACTGCTGGAAGGCCTGGTCGTAGCTCTCCTGGTCCGGGGCGAAGCCCATGTGGTAGACCATGCGGTTGATGTTGGTGTGCAGCCACTGGTTGAGCTCGACGATGTCGCAGCTGGAGCGGTCGGGCACCAGGTCGATCGGGGTCTTGGCCAGGGGCAGCAGGCGGGTGGCCATCTGCAGCGCCAGCTCCGCCGAGTCGTTGTGCACGATACGGTTCTGCTGGCGGTCCCAGAGGACCGGCACCGACTGGTTGCCGGTGAAGCCCGGGCGCGAACGCTCGTACAGGCTCGACAGCAGGGTGACGTCCTTGTGCAGCGGGTCCTGGTCGTGCTCGTCGAACTCCCAGCCCTGGTCGTGGCGGCGGGCCGCCACCGAGGTGACGTCCAGCGCGTCTTCCAGGCCCAGCAGGCTCTGCACCAGGTGCACCCGGTGCGAGAACGGGCAGGCGTGGGAGATGTACAGGTGGTAGCGATTGGGCTCGGCCACCAGTTCGCTGAGGAACAGTTCCTGGACCGACGGGTTGTCTTGGCTGCGGGTCATCTTACCTCCCTACGGCGGTGGCCAGGCTTGGGCATGGACGCTCGCCGAGGGCGGCGATGCTGTGCTGGATCTTCAGGTTGGCGGCGGCCAGGCCCGCGGCCAGGCTTTCTTCGCCCATGCCCAGGCCTTCGGCGTAGATGAATTCGACGCTGTTCAGGCCGACGAAGCCCAGGGTCTGCGACAGCCAGCCGGCCAGGGTATCGGTGCCCTGGCTGTAGACGCCGCCGCTGGCGTTGAGCACGTGCACCGGCTTGTCATCCAGCAGCCCGACCGGGGCGCCGTCGACATAGGTGAAGGTAACGCCGCCGCGCACGATGTAGTCGACCCAGGTGTGCAGGATCGACGGTGCGCCGAAGTTGTAGCGTGGCAGGCCGATCACCACGCGGTCGGCTTCCTGGATCTCTTCGATCAGCTCGTTGGACAGCTTCAGTGCCGCGGCCGCCTCGATGCTGCTGGCGTCACCGCCGAACAGGGCGTCCATGGTCACCGCATTGAGGTGCGGGATGGGCTGGGCGTGCAGGTCGCGTACCGCCACCGAAGCTTCGGGGTTGACCTCTTTGAGCTGCTTGAGGAAGTTGTCCACCAGTTGGCCGGAGAAGCCGCCATCGGACTTGATCGAGGAGCGGATGACCAGGACCTTGTGATTCATTGCGAGAATCCTTTCAGTGATGTGTGTGACAGCCAGTCTTGAGCAATCGGGCGGGAGTGAAAAGCGCAGATAATCAGGGTATTACCCTTAAGGTTGTCATGTATCGCCAGGGGCTCTGTGCTGAAACGATCGCGGGGCAAGTCCGCCCCCACATATCACGTGGGAGCGGGCTTGCCCCGCGAAGAAGGTGATGGGTGATTACGCCGTCACCACTCCCGCTTGAGCCTGAACTTGCTCAGCTGCGCGCTGGCGATGCGCGTCTGGCTGCCGTCGGCGTTGACCCGCCAGGCCTCGGCCTGGGTGAACATCAGGTTGCGTCCATCACGGATCACCTTGGCGTGGAACAGCACCTCGGCGTCCCGCGGTGTGGCCGACAGCAGCAGGGTGTTGAAACTGTTGGTCAGGGCGTACTCGTCCGGCCCCAGCAAGGGCAGGGTGGCGAGCATGCTGGTGACGTCGAGCATCGAGTAGATCACCCCGCCGTGCAGGGTCTGGCTGAGGTTGTCGATGGCATCGGTAACGGTCAGCCGGCAGGTGCACTGGCCGGGGGACTGTTCCAGCATCTCCAGCCCGCAGTAGCGCTGGTAGGCGTGTTCGAGCAGCGCGCGCGAGTGCGCGGCGGCGTGGTCGCTGATGGTGCTCATGGTGTGATCCTTCACAGGTGCCGGGCAATGATTTCCAGCATGATTTCGTGGGTGCCGCCGCCGATGGCCAGCAGGCGGGCGTCGCGGTGGATGCGTTCGACCAGCGAGGGCTCGACGCAGCCGTGGGCGCCATGCAGCTGCACGGCGTCGCGGGCCAGGGTTTCCAGGGTCTGTACGGCGCTGTTCTTGGCGATGGCCACCTGGTGTGGGTCCAGGGTGCCTTCGGCCTGGCGGGCCACGCAGGTGTCGACGAACTGGCGGCTGACCGTCAGCTGCGCGTAGTGCTCGGCCAGGCGCTGGCGGATCACCGACTTGTCGAACAGCGCCTTGCCGCCGACCTGGCGGCTCTTGCACCAGTCGATGGCGGCCTGCAGGGCCATGTCGGCGCTGGTGATGGCCATCACCGCCAGGTTCAGCCGCTCCTGCTGCAGGCTGGCCTGCAGCAGACGGCCGACACCGCCCTTGCCGGTCAGGCGCAGCGCTGGCACGTCCACAAGCTCTAGGTCGGCCAGCGGCAGGCAGCGCCAGCCCAGGGCCTGGCGCGGGGTGTGGCGGATGCCGGCGGCGGAACCCTCGACCAGGAACAGCGCCAGGCCGTCCTCGCAGTGGCCGACCATCAGCAGCCAGTCGGCACGGGTGGCGTTGCAGATGAACGCCTTGTGTCCGTTCAGCCGGTAGCCGTCGGCCTGACGCGTGGCCCGGCACTCCAGGGCGCGCAGGTCGGAACCGGCCTGGCGCTCGGTGATCGCCAGGGCGATGCTCTGGCGGCCATCGAGCACTGCCGGCACCAGGTCGTGGACGATCGGGTGGCCGGTGGCTTGCACCGCCTTGAGGCTGACGAAGTGCGAGCCCAGGCCCATGGTGATGCCCTGGGCGCCGCTGCGGGTCAGTTCCTCGATCAGCACCGCCACGGCCCGCGGGTCGTCCGGCAACTGGCGGTGGTCGTGGCCCAGGCCGAGCAGGCCGGCGGCGCCGGCCTCGCGGTTGAGCGTGGCCGGGTAGGCGCCGAGCTGCTCCCAGGCCGCCACGTTCGGCGTGATGCGCTCGCTGACGAAGGCCTGCAGGCGCTGGCGGTATGCGTCACTCATGGCGATCTCCTCAGAACACCGTGGTCAGGGCCAGGTCGTGGAAGCGCTCGACGATCGGCCGGATCCGCGAGGAGGTCATGGCGCTGTCCTCCTCGAAGTAGTACAGGTCGGTCATGTCGCGCATCACTTCCAGCATCACCCGCGAACGCTCGGCGGCGCGGATCTCGTAGCGCTGCAGGGCGCTGTCGAGGCGCTCGTCGCAGCAGCCGACCAGGGCCTGGGCGAGCATGAAGGCGTTCTCCAGGCCCAGGGTCAGGCCGTAGCCGAGGGTCGGCAGCATGGCGTGGATGCTGTCGCCGAGCATCACCACGCTGCCGTTCTGCCAGCAGCCGGCGCCGGTCAGCGCCATCATCTTGTGGGTGAGGATCTGCTCGTGCTCGGTGGCTTGCATCATCCGCACCACGTCAGGCGGCAGGTCGGCGAACAGCCGCACCAGGCCGTCGCGGTCGAGCAGCGGCTGGTTGCGGTGCTGGTAGGCGGCGAACCAGTAGCGGTACGGGCGGTCGGCCGCCAGCGGGTAGGTGACCACCCGCGAGAACTCCGAGGCGAAGATCTGGCAACGGTCGGGCAGCAGCAGCGGCGAGTCGAACTCGACCATGCCGCGGCTGGCCACCAGGCCCGTGTCGTAGGGCGTCAGGCCCGGCTCCAGGCACTGGCGCACGGTGGAGCCGACGCCGTCGCTGCCGATCACCAGATCGAAGTCTTCCTGCTCGCCGTTGCTGAAGGTCACCCGCGCCTGTTCGCCGACCTTCTCCACCTTCTCGCAACCCATCTGGTAGCGGATCTGCCCGGGGGCCAGGCGTTCGCGCAGCAGGCCGAACAGCTCGGGACGCGGGAACATCACCGCCGGCGCCGGGATCCCCAGGCCGTCCGGGCGCACCGGCTGGCTGTGGATCAGGCGACCGTCGCGGCCATGGGTGTCGAGGAACTCGATGGCCTTGCCGCGGCCGATGAAGCCGGTGTCGTTGAACAGGAAGCGCAGCACCTGCACGCCCTGGGGCCAGACGTAGATGCCGGTGCCCGAGTCGCGCGGGCCATGGGCCCGCTCGTACACCGTGGCCTCGAGGCCGAAGCGCTTGAGAATCAGGGCGCAGGCCAGACCATTGAGGCCGGCGCCGATGATCGCGATCTTCATGCGGCCACCTCGCTCAAGGTGTTCCAGCTCTGGCCGCTCATGCGGTAGCGGCGCTGCAGCAGGCACAGGCTGGTCAGCTCCATCAGCATCGGGTCGAGCAGGCCCTGTTCCTGGGCGCTGAGGGTCGGCAGCTGCTTGAGCAGGGTGCGGACCTTGGCCGCGTCGAAGAACGGCAGCGCGTCCAGGTCACGGCTGTGCAGGGTGTCCTGCACCAGCTGCCACAGGCGGCCTTGCTGCTGCAGGGTGGCCGGCGGGGCGCGGAAATAGTGCTTCTTGCGCTCGTACAGGGCCTTGGGCAGGTAAGGGCGCATGGCTTCGCGGAACACGTACTTCTCGGTGGCGCCGCGCACCTTCATCCACACCGGCAGCTGGCAGGCCAGTTCGACCACGTGGTGGTCGAGCAGCGGCACGCGGCCTTCGATGCTGTTGGCCATCTCCATGCGGTCGCCCAGGGTGGTGAGGACGAAGTTCGGCAGGTACGACTTGGCCCACAGGTACATGGAGTTGTGCACCGGGTCGCGGTCGGCGAGCTTGCCGTGGTCGAGGCGGTCGAAGAACTGGCGGTACGGGTCGACACCGCTGAAGTGATCGCGGAAGTCGCCGCGGTACAGGCTCTCCAGGGCCTTGAACCAGCCGGCCTGGTTGTCCAGCCACGACACGCCGTGCTTGAGCTGCTCGACCATCCAGTGGATGTCGTGGGGCATGTGCGCGTTGGTGTAGCCCTGCTCGTTGGCCTGGATGCGCTGGCGCAGCAGGTCGATGACTTTCGGGTCTTGTTGTTCGTTGTTGTACAGCAGCATGTCGCGGCGGAAGTGCGGGTAGCCGGCGAACACTTCGTCGGCGCCTTCGCCGGTCAGCACCACTTTCAGGCCGGCCTTGCGCACTTCCTTGCTGAGGATGTACTTGGCCACGCCGTGGGCGTTGAAGAATGGCGTCTCGTTGTGCCACACCGCCTGCTCGAAGTTGTCCGCCAGGTCGTCCTGGGTGATCTCGATGGTGTGGAAGCGCGCGCCGTTGTGCTCGGCGGCCATGCGCGCGAAACGGTTCTCGTCGTAGTCGTCCATGTCGGTGAACGACAGGTTGAAGGCGTCCAGCGGCTCGCCCTTGAGGGCGGTGGCCATGCCCAGCATCGCCGAGGAGTCGATGCCGCCGCTCAGGTACACGCCCATCGGCACGTCGGCGCGCAGGCGCAGGCGCACGGCTTCCTCGATGGCGGCGCGCACGGATTCGATCATGCCGGCCTCGTCGCTCGGCGCCGGGGTGTCGCGGCGGGCGAATTCCATGTCCCAGTAGCGGCCGCTGTGCAGGCCGCCGTGGTCGACCATCACCCAGCAGCCCGGCTGCACGCTGCGCACGCCTTCGAACAGGGTGTGGTCGCGCAGGTAGAAGGCGCGGCTGGCGTAGGCGTTCTCGTCCCAGGTCGGGTTGACGCCGGCGGCCAGCAGGGCCTTGATCTCGGAGGCGAAGTACCAGTTGCCTTCGTGCTGGGTGTAGAACAGCGGCTTGATGCCCAGGCGGTCGCGTACCGCCAGCATCAGGCGGCGACGGCGGTCGAACAGGACCATGGCGAACTCGCCGCGCAGCTCCTTGAGCCCGGCCATGCCGGAGCGGCGGTACAGGTGCAGGGCGATCTCGCTGTCCGAGGCGGTCTTGAAGATCGCGCCTTCGGCCTGCAGTTCGGTACGGATGCGTTCGTGGTCGTAGAACTCGCCGTTGACGATCACCGCCAGGTCGCCTTCATCGGCGACGATCGGCTGCATGCCGTTGTCCAGGCCGATGATGCTCAGGCGGGTGTGGCCGAGCACGGCGCGCTCGCCCGGGTCACGCCACAGGCTGTGCTCGTCGGGGCCGCGGTGATTGATGGCGGCCAGGGCGTCGAGGATCGACTGGTCGCTGATGCTGTTGCGTTTGGACTGGTAGACACCGATGAAACCACACATGGCAAAATCCTTTTCTCATAGGTCGGGCGTCGTCGGCGACGCCGGAACGGCGCGGGCTTCGTGGTCCGCGCACCCAGGGTTCATTGCGCCCAGTCGGGGCGGCTGCGTTCGAAGAAGGCGGCAAGACCGTGCTGGCCCTCGCTGGAGGTGCGCAGGCGGGCGATCAGCTGCAGGTTGCAACCCTGCTCGTCGAGCAGGTGGTCGCGGCCTGCCAGGCGCGCCAGCATCTGCTTGATCTCGCGACTGGCCTGGGGGCCGGTCTGCAGCAGGGTGGCCAGCCAGCGGTCGCGGGCCTGCTCCAGCTCGGCGGCGGGCACCAGGCGGTGGACCAGCTGCAGGCGCAGCGCATCCTCGGTGCCGAACACCTCGGCCGAGAGCATGTAGCGCCGTGCCTGGCGCACGCCCATGGCGCGCACCACGTAGGGGCTGATCAAGGCCGGGGCCAGGCCCAGGCGCGCCTCGCTGAAGCAGAAGCGCGCATCCTCGGCGGCCAGCACGTGGTCGGCGCAGCACAGCAGGCCCAGGGCCCCGCCGAACACCGCGCCGCGGGCCAGCATCAACACCGGCACCGGGAAGTCGTCCAGGCGCTGCAGGACGTTGGCCAGCAGGCTGGCGTCCTCCAGGTTGCGCGCATGGTCGAAGTCGCGGCTGCGGCGCATCCACTCCAGGTCCGCCCCGGTGCACAGGTGCTCGCCGGCGCCGTCGAGCACCAGGGCGCGCAGCCCCGGGTGCTCGGCGAGGGCCTGCAGCTGCTCGTGCAAGGCCCCGAGCAGGGCCTCGTCGAGGGCGTTGCCGGCATGCGGACGGTTCAGGGTCAGGCAGGCGACCGCGGGTTGCGGCCAGCTCAGCAGCACGTCGCTCATGGTCGTCAGCTCGCCATCTTCAGGGACAGGGCGGTGCTCTCGTACTGACGGCGATAGCCCTCGCAACCGCCGTAGCGGAACGCGCCGCCGGTGACGTACGGGGTGCTGTAGTCGGCCACGGCCGGGTGGTTGTCGCCGTAGAACCAGCTGCTGTACTGCTCATGGCCCAGGCGGGTGCGGCTGGCCAGCATGCGCGCATGCGCCTTGCGCCGCGAATGGGCCTGGTAGCCCGGCACCACGGTGGCGCTGAAGAACTCGCCGACGCTGCCCGAGCCGTAGCTGAACAGGCCGATGTTGCGCCCGGTCAGGTCCTCGTCGCTGTTGTCCAGCAGCGACAGCAGGGCGATGTACAGCGAGGCGGTGTAGCAGTTGCCGATGGCCTTGCCGTACAGCTGGCTGGTGGAATAGGCCTTCTCACCCAGGGCCTTGGCCGCTTCGGGTTCGATCGCCTCGAACACCGAGAAGGCTTTCTTCGCCATCTTGGTGAACGGTTGGTGGAAGCACAGGAAGCTCATGTCTTCCAGGCCCAGGCCGCCGTCGGCGCGGTAGCTCTGCCAGGCGTTGCGCAGCGACTCCAGGTAGACCTCGATCGACAGCTTGCCGTCGACCAGCGCGGTGCTGCGCAGGTTCGGCCGCCAGAAGTCCGAGACGTCCAGGCTGTAGCGGCCCTGGTGCGGGTGCAGCTCCAGCAGGCGCGGGTTCTCGGCCACGATCATGGCCACGGCGCCGGCGCCCTGGGTGCATTCGCCTTCGGAGTTCTGCTCGTAGCGGGCGATGTCGGTGGCGATCACCAGCACCTTCTCGTGAGGGCGTTGGGCGACCAGCGCACGGGCCATCTGCAAGCCGGCGGTGGCGCCGTAGCAGGCCTGCTTGAACTCCACCACGCGGCAGTCGGCACGCAGGCCGAGCAGGCTGTGGACGAACAGGCCGGCGGCCTTGGACTGGTCGATGCCGCTCTCGGTGGCGAGGATCACCGTGGCGATCGAGGCGCGGGTGGCGTCATCGAGCAGCGGCAGGGTGGCGTTGGCCGCCAGGGTCACGATGTCTTCGTCCGGGGCCGGCACGGCCATGAACTCCTGGCCGATGCCGACCAGGTATTTCTGCGGATCGATACCATGCCGTTCGGCAAGTTCTTCCAGTGCGAAAAAGTGTTGCGGTACAGACAGCCCAATATCATCAATGCCGATTTTCATGTGTATGCCCAATTATTTTTCACTGTTGAAAAAATCCCAAAATACACAACCGGTCTTGTTGTTCCGGTGCCAGGCCCTGCTGGCCATTTAATTATTGCGGCTGAAGCTTTTGGCAAAAAAAGCGAATAATTCCGATGGGATTGATGACGCCAGTTCATGGTTTTTTGAGGGTGGAAAGTTCGGCGTTTATTTATCGCGCACAGGCGTGCGCCCCGTGATACCACGCGGCTTGTGCAAAGGGGGATGAGCGGATTGTCGAACAATTGGGCAATTAAAATTTTCAATTGTTTTAATATGAAAATTTTATGGCGGTGTTATCGCCTGATTGACCTGTTGTTTTGGCTATATATTTATGCCGTATCGCTTGTGCATATCTGCATGGTCGGGACTTCCTTGTCCATTATTCATCCATTAGTGCCGGGCACCGTGAGGGAGGTTGTTGTCGCACGAACCGCGCCGGGCGAATAGTGACAAAAAGTGCGTGCATCGCGGCATGGTCTTCATGTGTCGTACGCAGCTGTGGTACAACGCCGCAGGACAAAGGATTCGTCGCCCGGCTTTCGGGTACACAAGGAGGTAGTGGTGTTTTCCAAGATCAGTCTCGATCAGTGGCGCGCGTTCGTCTGCACGGTCGAGTGCGGCGGTTTCCAGCAGGCCGGCGAGCACATGTACAAGTCGCAGTCGGCCATCAGTCACTCGGTCAACCGCATGGAAATGCTCCTGGGCCAGGAGCTGTTCATCATCGAAGGCCGCAAGGCCGTGCTCACCTCCCTGGGTAAGGCCCTGCTGCCCCAGGCCAAGCACCTGCTGGGGGCGGCGCAGAAGCTCGAGCACCTGGCCAACCAGTACCAGCCCGGGCTGTTCACCGAGCAGGCGCTGGCGGTGGATGTGCTGTTCCCCATCGAATTGCTGCAGCAGGCGTTGCAGGAGTTTGCCCTGGAGTACAAGGATCACCGTATCCGCCTGTACGAAACGGCGTTGTCCGGGGCCCGCGAGCTGCTCGAAGACGGCAAGGTCGAGCTGGGTATCGCCAGCAGCCTGCCTTCCGGCTACCTGCAGGAGTTCCTGCTCAATGTCTCGCTGGTCTGCGTGGTGGGGGCCAGCCACCCGCTGAGCGAGGCGCAGGGGGAGTTGAGCCTGGACGACATGAAGAACCACCGGCAGGTGGTGATCCGCGATTCCGGCACGCGCAATTCGCAGAACAGTGGCTGGCTGGGGACCTCGCAGCGCTGGACGGTGAGCAGCCTGGCGGCGGCCGAGAGCTTCGTCGAACGGGGGATGGGCTTTGCCTGGTTGCCGGAGCATCGGGTGCAGCAGGGGTTGGCGCAAGGGCGGCTGGTGCGGGTCAACCTGCAGCATCAGCGTGAGCGGGAGGTGCCGATGTACATGGGTTATCCCGAGGAGTACCGGCACAGTCCCGAGGTGCGGTTGCTGGCGCAGATACTGCGGGAGCGGTGTCGGGAGTATCGGCCGGGGTGATTGTTGGGGCGTTAGCCGGGGCTGCTGCGCAGCCCTTTCGCGGCACAAGGCCGCTTTCATGAAGCAAAATACAATTCTTTGATTTAACTGGGGCAGCGTGGGAGCGGGCTTGCCCCGCGATGCGGTGTTTGGCACCGGCTTCGCCGGTGATCGCGGGGCAAGCCCGCTCCCACGCTGGTACTTTGCGCCCTAAGCGGCAGCCCCCCAGCCATCTCGAAGACTGTCAGATCTTTCCGAACCTGAAACCAAATGCTTCAGCCAGCAAAGCTTGGGATCTACCCTACGCGCTTGCCGGAAGCCGCCGCGTTGTCGGGGAAATACCCCACGGATAACTTCACTGGGTCGCCACACCAGGTGACCGGGCGTGAGAACCCGAGGCGTAAAGTATCGGCAATCCAGTTATGGCAGCCGTGCCCGGGCAGACTTCGGTCTGGCCGAGTTTTTCTTGCGCCTCGGTTTCTCACCCCGTGCACGGCTGCCACCATTTGTTTCTCGCTCCAAAGTGCTGTCGTGGGAGCGGGCTTGCCCCGCGATTCGGGCGCTGCCAGGTCAATGTTTCATGGTTGCCGTACGCGGGCAGACTTTGGTCTGGCCGGCTTCAGTGCGTCGGTTTCTCACCCCGCGTACGGCGGCCACCTACTTCGTGTGAAAGATCGAACTGGGCAGTGCTCCCAGTCAACCCCGCAGATCACTCGGCAGGAAGTCCCGCTCCGGCTCGTAATCCAGCTTCAGATACCCCGCCAGCTCGCGCAGGTCATCCGGGCTCAGGCTGCCGGCCTGCTGCTTGAGCCGCAGGCTGTCGACGATGTACGCATAGCGCGAGACGTTGTAGTCGCGCACCGCGTTGTACAGGTCGCGCTGCGCATCGAGGATATCGACGATGTTGCGGCTGCCCACCTCATACCCCGCCTCGGTGGCCCGCAACGAGCCCTGGCTGGAGACAATGCTCTGGCGTCGCGCCCGCACCTGCTCGACATCGCTGACCACCGCGCGGAAGGCGTTGCGCGAACCTTCCAGCACCTCGCGCTCGAGGCTGGTGCGGCCGTACTCGGTGCGCGCCAGCTCATGGGTGGCCTGGCGCACCCGCGCGCTGGTGCCACCGCCGCTGAACAGCGGCAGCTTCATCTGCACCATCACCGAGCTGTCGCGCTGGTTGCCGGGGCGCTGGCCGAAGTGCGCGCTGGAGTCCATCAGGTCGCTGTCGCCCTCGGCGTAGCCCATGGCCAGGTTGAAGGTCGGCAGGTGATCGGCCTTGCTGCTGCGCAGGGTCTGGCCGGCCTGGCTGACGGCGGCCTGGCTGGCGCGCAGGCGCAGGTTCTGCGCCATGGCCTGCTCGACCCAGGCGTCGGCGCGCTCGGGCACCGGCGCCTGCACCGGCAGGCTGTGGCGGATCCCGGCCAATGCCGGTTGCGCCTGGCCGGTCAGGCGCATCAGCGCCTGGTAGGCGTCTTCGCTGCGGCGCTGGCTGTCGATCAGGTTGGCGCTGGCGCGGTCGAAGCTGGCCTGGGCCGAGAGCATGTCGTTCTGGTCGGACAGGCCGGCGTCATAGCTCAGCCGGGTCTGCTGCAACTGGCGGTCGAAGGCGCGCAGCTCGGCCTTGGCGGTGGCCAGGTTGTCCTCGGCCAGCAGGGTGTCGAAGTAGCTGCTGGCGGTGTCGAGGATCAGCTGTTGCTGGAACGCCGAGAAGTCCAGTTCGGCCTGTTCGTTCTCGGACTGCGCGGCCTTGAAGTCGAACCAGCGGCTGAGGTCGAACAACGGCTGGTCGAGGCTCAGGCGGTACAGGCTGCCGCTGCGCTGCTCGACCTGGCGGCGGTCGCTGCGCACGTCGCCGGCCTCGGCATCCAGGGCCACCTGCGGCAGCAGGCGGGCGCGGGCCAGGGGCACGGCCTCGCGGCGGGCCAGGTAGTTCTCGCGGGCGGCGGCCATGTCGCTGTTGTGCTCGACCACCTGGGCGTACACCGACATCAGCGTCGCACGCTCGGCGGCAACGGCCTGGGCCAGGGGCGCCAGGAGCAGCAGGGGCAGAAGGGTCTTACGTAGCATGTCGTTTCTCTTAATTCGGGCCGGCCGCTCCCAGGGGCAGCCGATCACGGCTGCCACAGGGGAGGGCGGGCGAAGGGGTCAGGCCGGCTGGGTGTAGGCGGCCAGTTCCTGCAGGCGTGGGTCTTCGCTGGCGCGGTGGTCCTTGGCCAGCAGCGAGTACACGGTGGGCAGGATGAACAGGGTGAACAGCGTGCCGACCAGCATGCCGATGACGATCACCAGGCCCAGGCTGAAGCGGCTGTGGGCACCGGCGCCGCTGGCCAGCAACAGTGGGACCAGGCCCACCACCATGGCCGCGGTGGTCATCAGGATCGGCCGCAGGCGAATCTGCGCGGCGCGTTCGATGGCCGTGCGGCGGTCGAGCTGGTCGGCCTGCTGCAGCTCGTTGGCGAACTCGACCATGAGGATGCCGTGCTTGCTGATCAGGCCGACCAGGGTCACCAGGCCGATCTGCGTGTAGATGTTCACCGTGGCGTAGCCCAGGTACAGCGGGATCAGCGCGCCGCACACCGACATCGGCACGCTGACCAGGATCACCAGCGGGTCGCGCAGGCTTTCGAACTGCGCCGCCAGCACCAGGTAGATGACCAGGATGGCGAAGATGAACGTCACCACCAGGGCACTGCCTTCCTGGACGAACTGGCGGGCATCGGACAGCCAGTCATGGCTGAAGCCGGTGGGCAGGGCATTGGCTTGGGCGGCGAGGAACTGCACCGCGTCGCCGATGCTCACGCCCGGCGCCGGCACCGCTTGCAGGGTGGCGGAGTTGAGCTGGTTGAACTGGGTCAGCTTGTTGGGCTCGATCGACATGTCGAAGCTGACCAGGGTCGACAGCGGCACCTGGGCGCCGTTGGCGGCCTTGACGTACTGGCCGACCAGCATCTCCGCCGACAGGCGCTGGGCTCGCGCCACCTGCGGGATCACATCGTAGGAACGGCCGTCGAGGGCGAAGCGGTTGACGTAGTTCTCGCCCACCAGCACCGCCAGGGCGTCGCCGATGGCCTGCATGCTGATGCCCAGGTCGTTGGCCTTGCTGCGGTCGATGTTGATGTTGACCAGCGGGCTGTTGAAGTCCAGGTCGGAGTCGACCACGGCGAACAGGCCGCTGGCCATGGCCGCCTGCTTGATCTTGTCCATGGCGTCGAACACCACGCGGTGGTCCTGGGAGCTCTGGATCACCATCTGCACCGGCAGGCCGCCGGTGGAGCCGGGCAGCGGCGGCAGCTGGAAGGCGAAGATGGCCACGCCCTCGATCTCGCCGACGGCTTTCTGGATCTCGGCCTGCAGCTGGTCGGCGCTGCGCTGGCGTTTTTCCCAGGTGCTCAGGTTGGCGCCGCCGAACGCGGTGCGTGGGCCGTCGTTGCCGTTGACCACCCAGGTGATGTCGGTTTCCGGGAAGGTGGCGAACAGGCGGTCCATGCGGTGCGCGTACATCTCGGTGTAGTCGATGTTGGCGTACTGAGGGGCCTTGGCCACTGCCAGCACCTGGGCCTGGTCCTCGACCGGCGCCAGTTCGCGCTGGGCGCCGAGGTAGAGGATCGGCAGGCTGACGAACACCGCCGCGGCAATCGCCAGGGTCAGCCAGCGGTGGTGCAGGGACACGTCCAGCACACGCCCGTAACCCTTGCCCAGCCACTGGAAGAAGCGCTCGGCGCCACGGGCCATCGGCCCTTCGCTGGCCTGGCGGTTGAGCAGGAAGGCGCTCATCACCGGCGACAGGGTCAGCGCCACCACGCCGGACACCACCACGGCGCCGGCGAGGGTGAAGGCGAACTCCTTGAACAGCGCGCCGGTGAGCCCGCCCATCAGGCCGATGGGTGCGTACACCGCGGCCAGGGTCAGGGTCATGGCGATCACCGGGCCGGCGATCTCGCGGGCGCCGACCAGCGCCGCCTGCAAGGGCGACTTGCCTTCCTCGATATGGCGGTGGACGTTCTCCACCACGACGATGGCGTCGTCCACCACCAGGCCGATGGCCAGGACCATCGACAGCAAGGTCAGCAGGTTGATACTGAAACCGAACAGACTCATGATCGCCGCCGCGCCGATCAGCGACAGCGGGATGGTCACCAGCGGGATCAGCACGCTGCGCAGCGAGCCGAGGAACAGGAAGATCACCACGGCGACGATCACCACGGCCTCGACCAGGGTCTTGACCACCTCGTCGATGGACGCCTGGATGAAGCGCGCCACTTCGAACACGATGTTGGCGGTCATGCCCGGCGGCATGGTCTCGCGGATCTGCGGCATCATCTCCTGCACCGCGCCGACGATGGTCAGCGGATTGCCGGCGGGGGTGGCGTGCAGGCCGATGAACACCGCCGGCTCGCCGTCCATGATGCCGCTGGTGTCGTAGGAGGTGGCGCCGAGCTCGGCGGTGCCGATGTCGCTCAGGCGGATCAGCGTGTCGCCGTCGCGGCGCACCACCATCTGGCGGAACTGGTCGACGCTGGTCAGGTCGGTGTTGATGTTGATGTTGGCCGAGACGTACTGGCCCTTGGTCTGCCCGGGGGCGGCCTGGAAGTTGTTCTGGCGTATGGCCTCGGCCACGTCGCTGGCCGACAGGTTGCGCGCGGCCATGCGCGCCGGGTCCAGCCACAGGCGCATGGCCAGTTTCTGGCCGCCGAGGATCTGCGCCTCGGCGACGCCGTCGATGGCCGCCACGCGTGGCTGCACCACCCGCGAGATGTAGTCGGTGATCGCCGGCAGGCCGATGTCCTTGCTCGAGAAGCCGATGTAGATCACCGCCGTGCCTTCACCGGAGGACTTGGCCACCACCGAGTCGTAGGCGCCTTCGGGCAGGCGGTACTTGACCTGGTTGACGGCGGCCATGATCTCGGTGAGGGCCTTGTTGGAGTCGGCGTTGAGCTTCAGGCGCACGCTGATGACGCTCTTGCCCTGGGTCGAGGTCGAGCTCAGGTAGTCGACACCGTCGACCGAGGCCACGGCTTGCGAGATGGGCTGGGTGACGAAGCCCTGCATCAGCTGCGAGCGGGCGCCGGGGTATTCGGTGGTGATGGTGATGGTCGCGCTTTCCAGCTGCGGGTACTGGCGGATCGGCAGGTTCAGCAGCGCCAGCAGGCCAAGCATGACGATCATCGCGCAGACCACCAGGGTCAGTACCGGGCGGCGGATGAACAGGTCGGTGAATTTCATGGTGCTACAGGTCCTTTTCAGTGGCACGCAAACCCATTACTGCTGGGCCAGGTCCGGCTTGCGCGTGGTGCTGGCGGCCAGGGTGTCGTCGGTGACCCGCACCGGCATGCCATTGCTCAGGCGGATCTGCCCGGACACCACCACGCGGTCGCCCGGTGTCAGCGCGTCGAGCACCACTACACGGTCGTCGCGGCGGGCGCCGAGCTTGACGAACACCTGCTCCACGCGCAGCGCGCCGTCCTTCTCGCGCAGCACGTACAGCGAGTTGCCGTAGGCGCTGTAGCTGATCGCCGTTTCCGGCACGCTGAGCACGTCGGCGTGGCTCGGCAGCTCGATGCTGACGTTGGCGAACATGCCCGGCTTGAGTTGCTGGCCGGGGTTGTCGAGGGTCGCTTGCACCTGCATGGAGCGGGCACCCGGATCGATCTGCGGCTCCAGGGTGGTGACCGCGGCGACAAAGCGCTGCTGCGGCCAGGCGTCGACCTTGAGGGTGATGGCCTGGCCCGCTTGCAGGGCGGCGGCGGACTGCTCGGGCAGCGGGAAGTTGACATGCAGGCGCGACAGCTCGGTGAGGGTCACCAGGCTGTCGCCGGGGCTGACGTACTGGCCGAGGTTGACCTTGCGAATGCCCAGCACGCCGGCGAATGGGGCGCGGATGGTCTTCTGCGCGATCTGCGCCTGGACCTGGGCGATCTCGCCAAGCAACTGGTCGTAGTTGGCCTGGGCCTGGTCGAGCTGGGCCTGGGTGGAGGCCAGCGGCAGCACCTTGCGCGTGCGCTCCAGGGCCAGCTTGGCGTTCTTGGCCTGGGCCTGCAGCTTGGCCAGCTCGCCGCGCTCGGGCGCGTCGTTGAGCTTGACCAGCACTTGGCCGGCGGCCACGGCCTTGCCGGCGGTGAACTCCAGCGCGGTGATGCGCCCGCCGACTTCCGGCGAGACATTGACCTGGTGCACGGCCTCCAGGGTTCCGACGGCGCTGAGCACCTGCGGCATGGGGCCGGACTGCACCCGGGCGACCGCCACCGGGGTGGCGTTGGCCTGGGCGGCGGGGGCGTCGTTGGCCATCACCGCCGGGGCGGGCAGCAGGGCCATGGCCAGTAGCGACAGCGAGGTGCCGGCGGCGATCCAGTAGCGATTGTTCATTGTGCGGCTCCTTGTGCCTGGTTCTGGTTGGCACGGACCTGGATGAAGGTCTGGCGCAGTTGCTCGAGGCTCAGGGCGCCGGGGACCAGGTAGCGGCCATCGATCACCAGGCTGGGTACCGAGCTGATGCCCAGGCGGCGGCCCAGGGCCAGCTCTTCGTCGAGCATTTGCGGGGCCTGTTGGTCGAATGCCGTGGCGAAGGCCTGCGGGTCGAAGCCGGCCTCGGTGGCGACCGCCAGCACGGTGGCGCGGTCGCCAATGTTGCGGGCCTGCACCAGGTGGGCTTCCTGCAGGCGGTCGAACATACGCTCGTGGCCTTCGTTGCCGCCCAGCGCCTTGGCGGTCTGGCAGGCGAGGCCGGCGAGCAGGCCGGTGGGGTATTCGAAGTCCTGCTGGCGCATGGCTTCGATGTTGATGCGCTTGACGTCCTCGGCGCGCGAGCACGACAGCCAGTGGCTGAGGATGGTTTCCTTGGCCTTGGGCATCGAGCCGAAGCGCTCGACCATCGCCTCGCGGCTGGTCTGCAGGATGAAGCTGCGGTGCTGGATGTCCAGGTTGAGTTCGTCCTGCAGCTGCTTGAGGCGCGGGGCGAGGACGAAGCACCAGCCGCAGACGACATCGTGGAAGAATTCGACTTTCAGGGGTGACATGGCAGTGATCCGGTTTCAGGGAGGGATGGCCGCACTATCCACAGCGCCCCGGCAAGAAAAAAGCGACAAAAGTGCCGCAAACCCTCTCATCCCCTTCATCGATGGCCGCCCGGCCCGGCCGCGAGCAGGTAGAATGGCGCTTTTGCCTGACCGTAGCCGACATGAGCCCAGCCATCGCCACCCTTGAGCAGCACCTGCTCGCCGCCCTCGATCCCGCCCCCCAGGAGACCCGCCGCCTGTTCCATGGTCGTGGCCGCTGCTGGCCGGGGCTCGAGCAGATCACCGTCGACTGGCTCGATGGCGTGCTGCTGGTGGCGCTGTTCCGCGAGCCGCCCGAGGGCCAGCTGGCAGAGCTTGAAGCCATGCTGATGGCGCTGGCCGAACGCCCGCAGTGGACCGGCCAGGCCATCCTGCTGCAGCACCGCTACCTGCCGGACAGCCCCGGCCAGTGGTTGTGGGGCGCGCCGTGCCAGCAGCGCGAGGTGGTCGAGGATGGCCTGAAGTACCTGCTCGACCTGGGCGTGCGCCAGAACAACGGCCTGTTTCTCGACATGCGCTATGGCCGACGCTGGGTGCGCGAGCAGGCGGCCGGCAAGCGCGTGCTCAACCTGTTCGCCTACACCTGCGGTTTTTCGGTGGCGGCGATCGCTGGCGGCGCCGAGCAGGTGGTCAACCTGGACATGGCCAAGTCGGCGCTGTCCCGGGGCCGCGACAACCACCGGCTCAACGGCCATGACGCCTCGCGGGTGGCGTACCTGGGGCATGAGCTGTTCAAGTCGTGGGGCAAGGTGCGCAAGTACGGGCCGTACGACCTGATCATCATCGACCCGCCGACCTTCCAGCGCGGCAGCTTCGTGCTGACCCAGGACTACGCCAAGATCCTCCGGCGTTTGCCGGAGTTGTTGACTGAAGGCGGCACGGTGCTGGCCTGCGTCAACGACCCGGGGATCGGACCGCAGTTTCTCATCGAGGGGATGGCCGAGCAGGCGCCGGGGCTGGCGTTTGTCGAGCGGCTGGAGAATCCGCCGGAGTTTCCGGATGCGGATCCGGAGGGTGGCCTCAAAGCCCTGGTGTTCTGCCAGCAGGCCTGAGGCAGGACTCCTGTAGGAGCGGGCTTGTCCCGCGATGGCGTCAGACCAGGCAACATCATTGCTTGGGCTGACGCCATCGCGGGACAAGCCCGCTCCTACAGGGGGCGTTGGTTACTTGTTCGTATAGATCTGATCGAACACACCACCATCATTGAAGTGGGTCTTCTGCACGGTGCGCCAGTCGCCGAAGGTCTTCTCCACCGACAGGAAGTCGACTTTCGGGAAGCGGTCGGTGTACTTGGCCAGTACGGTGGCGTCACGCGGGCGCAGGTAGTTGTTCGCGGCGATCTCCTGAGCCTCTGGCGACCACAGGTACTTCAGGTATTCCTCGGCCACGGCCTGGGTGCCTTTCTTGGCTACCACCTTGTCCACCACGCTCACCGGCGGCTCGGCCTCGGCCGACACGCTTGGATAGATCACCTCGAACTGGTCGCGGCCGAACTCGCGGGCGATCATCTCGGCCTCGTTCTCGAAGGTCACCAGCACGTCGCCGATCTGGTTGGTCATGAAAGTGGTGGTGGCGGCGCGGCCACCGGTGTCCAGTACCGGCGCCTGCTTGAACAGCTTGCCGACGAAGTCGCGGGCCTTGGTTTCGTCACCGCCCTGCTTGAGCACGTAGCCCCAGGCCGAGAGGTAGGTGTAGCGGCCGTTACCCGAGGTCTTGGGGTTGGGCACGATCACCTGCACGCCGTCCTTGAGCAGGTCCGGCCAGTCCTTCAGCGCCTTGGGGTTGCCCTTGCGCACGATGAACACGGTGGCAGAGGTGAACGGCGCGCTGTTGTTCGGCAGGCGGCTCACCCAGTTGTCCGGCACCAGCTTGCCGTTGTCGGCCAGGGCGTTGATGTCGGTGGCCATGTTCATGGTGATCACATCGGCCGGCAGGCCATCGATCACCGCGCGCGCCTGCTTGCTCGAGCCGCCGAAGGACATCTGCACATTGACCTTCTCCTTGTGCTCGGCCTCCCAGTGCTTCTGGAACGCCGGGTTGTAGTCCTTGTAGAAGTCACGCATCACGTCGTAGGAGACGTTGAGCAGGGTCGGGGCGGCCTGGGCGAGGTTGCCCAGGGCCAGGCCCGCGGCGAGCAGCGAGGCGCTGAAGAGTTTTTTCACTGGGGCATTCCTTGTTCTGGTTCAAAGGGTTGGCGATTTGCCAGCGACTATAGCGGGTGGCTTTGCGTGGGTTAAAGAACAAAACGGTCTTTGGTTATGTCGTTGTCAGTGCCGGCCTCTTCGCGGGTAAACCCGCTCCCACAGGTACTCAGCAGCCCTTGAACACTGCGAAATCCCTGTGGGAGCGGGATTACCCGCGAAAGGGCCAGCACAGTCAGCCTCACTGCTTGGGAAACAACGCATTGCCACACCGCGAACAGAACGCCGCGCCATGCTCGTGGTGATGCTTGGCGCAGGTCGGGCAGTCATGCTGCAACTGCTCACCGCGCAGGGCATTGGCCAATTCGGCGGTGAAGATGCCGGTGGGCACGGCAATGATCGAGTAACCGGTGATCATCACCAGCGACGACAGCACCTGCCCCAGCGGCGTCTTCGGCACGATATCGCCGAAGCCTACCGTGGTCAGGGTGACGATGGCCCAGTAGATGCCCTTGGGAATGCTGGTAAAGCCGTGCTCCGGCCCTTCGATCACATACATCAGCGTGCCAAACACCGTGACCAGGGTCGACACGCTGACCAGGAACACGATGATCTTCTGCTTGCTGCCCTGCAGCGCCGCCAGCAGGTAGTGGGCCTGCTTCAGGTAGGGGCTGAGCTTGAGCACGCGGAAGATCCGCAGCATGCGGATCACCCGGATCATCAGCAGGTACTGGGCGTCGCTGTAGTACAGGGCGATGATCCCGGGCACGATCGCCAGCAGGTCGACCAGCCCGTAGAAGCTGAAGGCATAGCGCAGCGGCTTGGGCGAGCAGTACAGGCGGGTGATGTATTCGGCGAGGAAGATCGCCGTGAAGCCCCACTCGATACCGGCCAGCAGCCCGGCGTAGTTCTGGTGAACATCGTCGATGCTGTCGAGGATCACCGTGACCAGGCTGGCGAGGATGATCAGCAGGAGGATCTTGTCGAAGCGTCTTCCAGCGACCGTGTCGGTCTGGAAGACGATGACGTAGAGCCGCTCGCGCAGGCTCGAAGGGTTGTCCATGGGCGCGTTCCATTGTGCGAATGGGCAGAGCCTAGGGGCTGTGTTTCAGCTGTGCAAGCGAGGCGCGTTACGGCGCTGGTTGACCTGGGCCAGGTGGTTGCCCAGGTGCATCAGCCAGCAGGCGGTGACGAACGGCGCGGTCAGCCCGGCGATCGGCAGCAGGTTGAACAGAGGTTGCAGCACCAGGGCGCAGGCGATGGCGAGCAAGGTCACCCAAGGCTTCTCACCCTGGCGGCTGAAGGCCAGCGCGGCCAGTGCCGCATTGAAACCGTACAGCCCCAGCCAGGCCCCTTGTGCCTCGCCCGCCAGCAGCGCGACACCGCCACCGATGGCCGAGCCGATCAGCGCCCAGGTGGCGGCATAGGGGTTGGCGAAGTACATGCCGATGACGATCAGCAGGCCGGCCATGGGCTTGTCGAGCAGGAAGATCTGCCCCACGCCGCGCAGCAGGGCATATACAGGGTCTGCCTCGACAAAGCTGCTGATCGAGGGCTTGGCCAGCAGCAGGGTGGCCCAACCCAGCAGCACGAAGGGCGCGGTATAGGCGACCAGCAGCTTGCCGCCACGCTTGCGCCACTGGTGGGTGAGCATGCTCGACAGGCCGCCGGCGGCAATGATCAGTGGCGGCAGGATCGCCGACCAAGGCAGCACGGCGCTGATCAGGATGCCGATCAGCACGCCGTTGTAGCAGTACAGCCCGGCCTGGCGATCGGCGCGGTCGTAGCCGCGGCGCTGGGCGGTGAGCAGGCCGGCCAGGGCGCCGAGCAGGGCGCCGCCGACCAGGTTCGGCGCGGTCAGCAGGATGGCCAGCAGGCAGCACAGGCCACACAGGGGATTGCGCAGCAGCAGCACCTGGCTGAAGCCGTTGAGCAAGGCCGTGGCCCAGTCGGGGCACGGGTTGACGAAATTCTTGGTGTACATGGGCAGTCGGTAAGGTGGGTGGGGGAGCGGTGGGCCTCTTTGGGCCTCGGTTTTCCGCGGGTTCGGTGCATCGGGAGGGCTTTGCCCTCCTTTCGCGGCACAAGGCCGCTCCTACAAGGGATTGCGGTCTCCTGTAGGAGCGGCCTTGTGCCGCGAAAGGGGCGCAGGGCGCCCCAGGCGATCTCAAACCAAGGTCTCGATCCGCAAGGTGTTAGTCGAACCCGGCTTGCCGAAAGGCACACCGGCGGTGATCAGCAGCGTGTCGCCACGGCTGGCCATGCCTTGCGCCTGGGCGATTTCCAGCGCCGTGGAGACCACCTCGTCGACCTGGCGCAGGCGGTCGTTGACCACCGAATGCACGCCCCAGGCCACGCTCAGGCGGCGTGCGGTGTTGAGGTTCGGCGTCAGGTTGAGGATCGGCGCCCGTGGCCGCTCGCGGGCGGCGCGCAGGGTCGAGGCCCCCGACTCGCTGTAGTTGACCAGCACCGCCACCGGCAGGATGCCGCTGATGCGACGGATCGCGCAGCTGATGGCGTCCGACACCGTGGCCTCGGCCTTGGGCCGGCCGACGTCGAGCTGGGCCTGGTAGTCCGGGCCGTTTTCCACCTGGCGGATGATCTTGCTCATCATCTGCACCGCTTCCAGCGGGTAGTCGCCCGAGGCGGTCTCGGCCGACAGCATCACAGCATCCGCGCCTTCGGCCACGGCGTTGGCCACGTCGGTGACTTCGGCGCGGGTCGGGGCCGGGGAGAAGCGCATCGATTCGAGCATCTGGGTTGCCACCACCACTGGCTTGCCCAGCTGGCGGCAGGTGCCGATGATGCCTTTCTGGATCTGCGGCACGCTCTCGGCCGGCACTTCCACGCCCAGGTCGCCACGGGCGACCATGATCGCGTCGGACAGCTCGGCGATGGCCTGCAACTGCTCGACCGCTGAGGGCTTCTCGATCTTGGCCATCAGGTAGGCGCGGTCACCGATCAGCTGGCGCGCCTCGACGATGTCTTCGGGGCGCTGGACGAACGACAGCGCCACCCAGTCCACGCCAAGCTCCAGGCCGAAGGCCAGGTCGCGGCGGTCCTTCTCGGTCAGCGGGGAGAGGTCAAGCACCGCCTGGGGCACGTTGACGCCCTTGCGGTCGGACAGCTCGCCACCGGCCAGCACTTCGGTGTCGATGGCGTCGCCGTGCTTGGCGGTGACGCGCAGGCGCAGCTTGCCGTCGTCCAGCAGCAGGTCCATGCCCGGCTCCAGCGCGGCGATGATTTCCGGGTGCGGCAGGTTGACCCGGCGGCTGTCGCCCGGGGTTTTGTCCAGGTCCAGGCGCAGGGCCTGGCCGCGTTGCAGTTGGACCTTGCCGTCGGCGAAACGGCCGACGCGCAGCTTCGGCCCCTGCAGGTCCATGAGGATGCCCAGCGGATAGTTGAGCTGCTGCTCGACTTCGCGGATCCACTGGTAGCGCAGGGCGTGGTCGGCGTGTTCGCCGTGGCTGAAGTTGAGGCGGAAGATATTTACCCCGGCCTCGACCAGCTGGCGTATGTCATCGATGCCTTTGATCGCAGGCCCGAGGGTGGCGAGGATTTTGACTTTTTTATCAGGCGTCATGATTGCGGAGTCTCGAGGATCAGGATGGCACGGAAGTCGTTGACGTTGGTGCGGGTCGGCTCGGTGACGATCAGCGCGTCGAGGGCGGCGAAGTAGCCATAGCCGTTGTTGTTGTCCAGCTCATCGCTGGCCGACAGGCCCAGGGCCTCGGCGCGAGCGAAGCTGTCCGGGGTCATGAAGGCGCCGGCGTTGTCCTCGGAGCCATCGATGCCGTCGGTGTCGCCGGCCAGGGCGTACACGCCGGGCAGGCCCTTGAGGCTTTCGGTGAGGCTGAGCAGGAACTCGGCGTTGCGCCCGCCACGGCCGTTGCCGCGCACGGTGACGGTGGTCTCGCCGCCGGAGAGGATCACGCAGGGTGCCTTGAGCGGCTGGCCGTGCAGGACGATCTGCCGGGCGATGCCGGCATGCACCTTGGCCACTTCGCGCGACTCGCCCTCCAGGTCGCCGAGGATCAACGGGCTGAATCCGGCCTGGCGGGCTTTCACCGCGGCGGCCTCCAGCGACTGCTGGGGCCTGGCGATCAGCTGGAAGTGGCTGCGGGCCAGGGCCGGGTCATCGGCCTTGACGGTCTCGGAGGCCGGGTTGTTGAGCCAGTCGATGACGGCCTTGGGCGCGTCGATGTCGTAGCGCTTGATGATCGCCAGGGCGTCGGCCGAGGTGCTCGGATCGGCCACGGTGGGGCCGGAGGCGATGACCGTGGCGAGGTCGCCGGGCACATCGGAAATCGCGTAGGTGTAGACGGTGGCCGGCCAGCAGGCCTTGGCCAGGCGGCCGCCCTTGATCGCCGAGAGGTGCTTGCGCACGCAGTTCATCTCGCCGATGGTGGCGCCGGATTTCAGCAGGGCCTTGTTGATCTGCTGTTTGTCGGCCAGGGTCAGGCCTTCGGCGGGCAGGGCCAGCAGGGCCGAGCCGCCGCCGGACAGCAGGAAGATGACGCGGTCGTCTTCGCTCAGGTTGCTGACCAGGTCGAGCACCCGCTTGGCCACGGCCAGGCCGGCGGCATCGGGGACCGGGTGGGCGGCTTCGACCACCTCGATTTTCTGGCAGCTGGCGCCATGGCCATAGCGGGTGACCACCAGGCCGGAGACTTCGCCGTGCCAGCTTTTCTCGACCACTTCGGCCATGGCCGCGGCGGCCTTGCCGGCGCCGATGACGATGACCCGGCCGCTGCGGTCGGCGGGCAGGTGAGGTTCGAGGACCTGGCGGGGGTGGGCGGCGGCGATGGCTGTGTCGAACAGTTCGCGCAGGAGTTTTTGTGGATCGACCGACATGGCAGGCTCCCAGATTCTTGTTGTTCTGCAAAATCGAAAACGCCCCTGGAACTGCCTCCGTGCAGGCCGAACCAGGGGCGGGTGTTGCTCGGTTTCACCTGATGGGCCTGGGGTTGCAGGTTCATCGGTGTTGGCTTCTTCGCGGGGCAAGCCCGCTCCTACACGGACCACGCATTTCTGTAGGAGCGGGCTTGCCCCGCGAAGAGGCCGGTACAGGCTTACTTGTCGTCGCGGATCGAGAAGTTGGCCATGTGCTCCAGGCCCTTGATCAGCGCCGAGTGGTCCCAGTTGCCGCCGCCCAGCGCCACGCAGGTGCTGAACACTTGCTGGGCGTTGGAGGTGTTGGGCAGGTTGATGCCCAGCTCCTTGGCGCCTTGCAGGGCCAGGTTCAGGTCCTTCTGGTGCAGGTTGATGCGGAAGCCCGGATCGAAGGTGCCCTTGATCATGCGCTCGGCGTGTACTTCAAGGATCTTCGACGAGGCGAAGCCGCCCATCAGCGCTTCACGCACCTTGGCCGGGTCGGCGCCGTTCTTGGCGGCGAACAGCAGCGCTTCGCCAACGGCCTGGATGTTCAGGGCGACGATGATCTGGTTGGCCACCTTGGCGGTCTGGCCGTCGCCGTTGCCGCCGACGCGGGTGATGTTCTTGCCCATGGCTTCGAACAGCGGCAGGGCGCGCTCGAAGGCTTTCGGGCAGCCGCCGACCATGATGCTCAGGGTCGCGGCCTTGGCGCCGACTTCGCCGCCGGACACTGGGGCGTCCAGGTAGGCGGCGCCAGTGGCCTTGATCTTCTCGGCGAAGGCCTTGGTGGCGGTGGGGGAGATCGAGCTCATGTCGATCACCACCTTGTTCGGGCCGACGCCTTCGGCGACGCCGTTCTCACCGAACAGGACGCTTTCGACCTGCGGGGTGTCCGGGACCATGACGATGATGAACTCGGCTTCCTGGGCCACTTCCTTCGGGTTGGCCAGGGCCACGGCGCCGGCGGCGATCAGGTCGGCCGGTGCGGCGTCGTGGTGGGTGGAAACGAAGATGCTGTGACCTGCCTTTTGCAGGTTCTGGGCCATGGGCTTGCCCATGATGCCGGTGCCGAGGAAACCGATTTTAGCCATGAGAGTTCTGCCTCTTTGTATTTGTATGAACAGGCGGCCAGGCCCCTGTAGGAGCGGCCTTGTGCCGCGAAAGGGGCGCGTAGCGGCCCCACGATCTCAATCACGCCGGTAGATTGCCGGGGCTGCTGCGCAGCCCTTTCGCGGCACAAGGCCGCTCCTACAAGGGGCCGGCGTGTGTCTCAAATTGCGTTGTGGGTCTTGAGCCAGCCCAGGCCGGCCTCGGTGGTGGTCTTGGGCTTGTACTCCGCGCCCACCCAGCCCTGGTAGCCGATGCGGTCCAGGTGCTCGAACAGGAAGCGGTAGTTGATCTCGCCGGTGCCCGGCTCGTGGCGGCCCGGGTTGTCGGCCAGCTGCACGTGGTTGATCAGCTTCAGGTTGGTTTCCAGGGTGCGAGCCAGGTCACCTTCCATGATCTGCATGTGATAGATGTCGTACTGCAGGAACAGGTTGTCGCTGCCCACCTCGGCCTGGATTTCCAGGGCCTGCTTCGTGGTGTTCAGGTAGAAGCCCGGGATATCGCGGGTGTTGATCATTTCCATGACCAGGCGGATCCCGGCGCCCTTGAGCTTGTCGGCGGCGTAGCGCAGGTTGTCGACGAAGGTCTTGCGCACGGTGGCGCAGTCCAGGCCTTCGGGGCGAATGCCGGCCAAGGCATTGACCTGAGTGTTGCCCAGCACCTTGGCGTACTCGATGGCCTTGTCGACGCCAGCGCGGAATTCTTCGACGCGGTCGGGGTGGCAGGTGATGCCGCGCTCACCTTTCGACCAATCGCCCGCAGGAAGGTTGAACAGCACCTGGGTCAGGCCGTGGGCGTCAAGCTGCTGCTTGATCTCGGCGGCGCTGAAATCGTACGGGAAGAGGTATTCGACGCCGCTGAAACCAGCGTCGGCGGCGGCCTTGAAGCGGGCCAGGAAGTCCTGTTCGGTGAACAGCATGGACAGGTTGGCGGCGAAGCGAGGCATAAGTCGTCTCCTTGCGTTGAAGACCCCCGCGCAATGCGCGGGGGCGTCAGGCGATCAGTCCAGCAGCGAGATGGCGGTTGGCGCGTCGTTGCCGACCAGGGCGAGGTCTTCGAATTCGTTGACCGCGTTGATCTCGGTGCCCATGGAAATGTTGGTCACGCGCTCGAGAATCACTTCGACCACCACCGGCACGCGGAACTCTTCGGCCATCTTCTGCGCCTTGAGCAGGGCAGGGGCGATGTCGGCCGGTTCGAACACGCGCAGGGCCTTGCAGCCCAGGCCTTCGACCACGGCGACGTGATCGACACCATAGGTGGCGGCGTCGGTGGAATTGATGTTCTCGAAGGCCAGTTGTACACAGTAATCCATGTCGAAGCCACGCTGGGCCTGGCGGATTAGGCCGAGGTAGGCGTTGTTCACCAGCACGTGGACGTACGGCAGGTTGAACTGCGCGCCTACCGCCAGCTCTTCGATCATGAACTGGAAGTCGTAGTCACCGGACAGCGCGACGACCTTGCGCTTCGGGTCGGCCTTGACCACGCCGAGGGCGGCAGGGATGGTCCAGCCCAGCGGGCCGGCCTGGCCGCAGTTGATCCAGTGGCGTGGCTTGTACACGTGCAGGAACTGTGCGCCGGCGATCTGCGAAAGACCAATGGTGCTGACGTAGCAGGTGTCCTTGCCGAATACCTGGTTCATCTCTTCGTACACGCGCTGCGGCTTGACCGGCACATTGTCGAAGTGGGTCTTGCGCTGCAGGGTGGCCTTGCGCTGCTGGCAGTCTTCCAGCCAGGCTTTGCGGCACTTGAGTTTGCCGGCGGCTTTCCACTCGCGGGCCACTTCCAGGAACACATCCAGCGCCTTGCCGGCATCGGAAACGATACCCAGGTCAGGGGTGAACACGCGGCCGATCTGGGTTGGCTCGATGTCCACGTGCACGAACTTGCGGCCTTCGGTGTAGACGTCGACGGAGCCGGTGTGGCGGTTGGCCCAGCGGTTGCCGATACCGAACACCAGGTCGGACTTGAGCATGGTCGCGTTGCCGTAGCGGTGCGAGGTCTGCAGACCGACCATGCCGACCATCAGTTCGTGGTCGTCCGGAATGGTGCCCCAGCCCATCAGGGTTGGCACTACCGGCACGCCGGTCAGTTCGGCGAACTCGACCAGTTTGTCGCTGGCGTCGGCGTTGATGATGCCGCCGCCGGCTACCAGCAGCGGGCGCTCGGCGTCATTGAGCAGGGCGAGGGCTTTCTCGGCCTGGACGCGGGTGGCGGCTGGCTTGTTGATCGCCAGTGGCTCGTAGGCGTCGATGTCGAACTCGATCTCGGCCATCTGCACGTCGAACGGCAGGTCGATCAGCACCGGGCCTGGGCGGCCGGTACGCATTTCGTAGAAGGCCTTCTGGAAGGCGTAGGGCACCTGGCCCGGCTCCAGGACGGTGGTCGCCCACTTGGTCACCGGCTTGACGATACTGGTGATGTCGACGGCCTGGAAGTCTTCCTTGTGCAGGCGCGCGCGCGGGGCCTGCCCGGTGATGCAGAGGATCGGGATGGAGTCGGCCGAGGCGCTGTACAGGCCGGTGACCATGTCGGTGCCGGCAGGGCCGGAGGTGCCGATGCATACACCGATGTTGCCCGGGTTGGCGCGAGTGTAGCCCTCGGCCATGTGCGAGGCACCTTCGACGTGGCGAGCGAGGACGTGATCGATGCCACCGACTTTCTTCAGGGCCGAATACAGCGGGTTGATGGCAGCCCCCGGAATGCCGAACGCGGTATCTACACCTTCACGGCGCATGACCAGAACGGCTGCATCGATTGCTCTCATTTTGCTCATGGTTTGTGCCTCATCGATTTTGTAATTGTATACAACTTGTGTTGCGGCAGAGTGTATTCATGCTCGGCGCAAAAGGTCAATCCATTTTCGTCGGCGGCGTTGACTGAGCGGTCATTGGGCGATGAGGCGGCATTTCGTCGCACTTGGCAAGATTGATTCAAATAATTGTATACAAAGCGTGTCTTCGTTGTGTTCTATTCTGTCTACTGGTTTTCAACTGCCCTCAGGGCTTCTCACAACAAGAAGAGGACCTTTTCATGAACGCATTGACCCTCAAAGATGCTGTCGGCGTGGTGAACGCCGCGCTGGCCGCGGGCCGCAAGATCAACGCCGCGCCGCTGACCGTGGCGGTGTTGGACGCCGGCGGGCACCTGCTGGCGCTGCAGCGCGAGGATGGCGCCACCCTGCTGCGTCCGCAGGTGGCCATCGGCAAGGCCTGGGGTGCGGTGGCCCTGGGCAAGGGCTCGCGCCTGCTGGCGCTGGATTCGCAGCAGCGGCCGGCGTTCTATGCCGCGCTGAACGGGCTGGGCGAGCGGCCGGTGGTGCCGGTACCGGGCGGGGTGCTGATCCGTGATCGGGACGGCAAGGTGCTGGGGGCTGTCGGGATCAGCGGGGATACGTCGGATATCGACGAGCAGTGCGCGATCAGTGCGATCGAAGAGGTGGGGCTGACGGCCGATGCTGGAGTGGCAGCTTAAGGCTCAAGGTGTCGGGGCCGCCTTGCGGCCCATTCGCGGCACAAGGCCGCTCCTACAAGGGATAGCGGTCTCCTGTAGGAGCGGCCTTGTGCCGCGATGGGCTGCGTAGCAGCCCCGTTGGCTCGGTCAGGCCGCCTCGGGCTCGCAGCCCTTCAATACCAGGCGGATGATGGTCTCCGCCGCCGCGTCATAGTCGCTGTCGGCCAGCTTGGCCTTGCCGGTCACCACGGCGATCTGCCAGTCGAAATCCGCGTAGGTCTGCGTCGCCGCCCAGATGCTGAACATCAGGTGGTGCGGATCGACGTGGGCGATCTGGCCACGCTCGATCCAGCGCTGGATGCACTCGATGTTGTGCCGGGCCTGCTCGTTGAGCTGCTCGACCTGGCGCGGCGACAGGTGCGGCGCGCCATGCATGATCTCGCTGGCGAACACCTTGGAGGCGTGGGGCAGGTCGCGGGAGATGCGGATCTTCGAGCGGATGTACGAACTGAGCACCTCTTTCGGATCACCGTCGGCGTTGAACGGCGTCGAGGCCTGCATGATTGGCGCGATGATGCTCTCGAGCACCTCGCGGTAGAGGTTTTCCTTCGACTTGAAGTAGTAATACACGTTCGGCTTGGGCAGGCCGGCCTTGGCCGCGATATCGCTGGTCTTGGTGGCGGCGAAGCCCTTGTCGGCGAATTCTTCACTGGCCGCGCGCAGGATCAGTTCCTTGTTGCGCTCGCGAATGGTGCTCATTGTCGGGGATCGTCCTCGTGTCTGGCCGCCTCAAAGAGGGATCGGGCATGGTAGCACCGGCGCAGATGAGCGCTCAAGGCAGCCGCTTTCGGCTAGAATCGCAGCCTTTGAACCCCTCTGGATAAAGAACATGGCAGGAAGCAGTCTACTGGTACTGATCGACGACATCGCCACGGTGCTCGACGATGTCTCGGTGATGACCAAGGTCGCGGCAAAGAAGACTGCGGGGGTGCTGGGCGACGACCTGGCGCTCAACGCCCAGCAGGTCACCGGGGTACGCGCCGAGCGCGAGATCCCGGTGGTGTGGGCGGTGGCCAAGGGCTCGCTGGTGAACAAGGCGATCCTGGTGCCGGCGGCGCTGTTGATCAGTGCCTTCATTCCCTGGGCGGTGATTCCGCTGCTGATGGTCGGCGGCGCCTACCTGTGCTTCGAGGGCTTCGAGAAGCTGGCGCACAAGTTCCTGCACAGCAAGTCCGAGGACGACGCGCAGCACGAGGCGCGCAAGGCGGCCGTGGCCGACGAGCAGGTCGACCTGGTGTCGTTCGAGAAGAGCAAGATCAAGGGCGCGGTGCGCACCGATTTCATACTCTCTGCCGAGATCATCGCCATCACCCTGGGCACCGTGGCCGATGCGCCGCTGAGCCAGCAGATCATCGTGCTGTCGGGCATCGCGCTGGTCATGACCATTGGCGTCTATGGCCTGGTGGCAGGCATCGTCAAGCTCGATGACCTGGGGCTGTGGATGACCAAGAAAGCCTCGGCGCTGAGCCAGGCGGTGGGCAACGGCATCCTGCGCGCCGCGCCGTACATGATGAAGAGCCTGTCGGTGATCGGCACCGCGGCGATGTTCCTGGTCGGCGGCGGCATCCTGGTGCACGGCATCGCGCCGCTGCATCACGCCATCGAGGCGTTCAGCGAAGGGCGGGGCGGGGCGTTGACCGGGGCATTGCTCAATGGTGTGGCGGGGGTGATTGCGGGGGCGGTGGTGCTGCTGGTGGTGAGCGTCGTTGGCAAGCTGTGGCAGGCGGTAAAACCGGCAAACTGAGGCGCTTACCTGTAGGAGCGGCCTTGTGCCGCGAAAGGGCCGCGAAGCGGCCCCAGGTTCTCGGCATCATGCAAAATCGCCGGGGCCGCTGCGCAGCCCTTTCGCGGCACAAGGCCGCTCCTACAGGTTATGCACTGGCATCAGATCAGAAGTGAACCTTGACCAGGAAGCTCATGGTGTTCTGATCGGTGGTAAAGGCATCGCTGTCCTTGATGCCGTACTTGTTCTTCCAGTAGTCGTACTCGATACCCACGTACAACTGCTTCTCGCCCAGGTGCAGCGCCTTGCCCAGGTCGTACTTGACCTGCGGGTTGAAGTGCAGGTTCGCCTGATAGGTGCCGCGACGGTTCTCGTCGTTGTCGACCACCCAATCCATGAAACCGTCGATCAGGATGTCGGACGAGCCCACGGGGATGGTGTAGGACCAGACCGGGGTGATCTGCCAGACATTGTCGCCCGCACGGCTGCCGTCGGTGGTGCGCTGGTAGAAGTTCAGCTGGAAGTAGTCGAAGCCGGGGATGGCCAGGTCGAAGCCGGGGCCGATCAGGTAGGACTCGGTGTCACCCTCGCCGAACTCGTAGGTCATGGCCAGGAGCACGTCTTTCACCGGGCCGAACTCAATCTTCTGGTCGAAGATCTTGCCGAACGACAGGCGCGGGCTGAACTCGCCGTAGTAGGTGTTGGGGCCGTTGCTGGCGTCCTTCTTGCCCTGGTAGAAGATCTTGTCGAAGAAGAAGAAGTTGTCGCCGTACTTCCACGCATCGGCGTGCTCGAAGGTGACGGTCTGCTGGATCTCGGGGTTGACCTTGAAGTTCTTGCCCCACAGGTAGGTCAGGCTGTTGTTCTGCCATTGCAGCAGGTCGCCGGCTTGGCTGGCGCCGCAGGCCAGCAGGCCACCGGCGAGGATCAGGCTATTGATGGTACGCATTGCGAGTGTCGCTCCCTTGATTGGATCTGTTGTCAGCGCTCGGGCGCTGTTCTTGTCTTTTGGGTCAGCTTTTTTCAATTGGCCACAGCTGTTTGGCAAGAGCTGCGCCAACTTTTCCACGTTGGGCACAACCATCCTGCTCGACGTCTTTCTGAACGGATGAAATGGGTATTTCACGCTGGCAACACGTTGGCCAACCGCCCGGAAACATTGACTGAGCGGTCAGCAAACGCGGGCGGGATCCTTCCCGCCCCGATCGAGGGGGCGCGCAGATTACTCACTTGCGCGCCGGGCCTCAAGTGCTCCGTCCTGGAGCACAGTGGTGCAAATTTGGGCGTTCGGTCAGTTTTTCAGAAATGCACCTTCACCAGGGCGCTGGCCACGCTCTGGTTGCTGTCGACGTTGCCGCGGCTGTCGATGCCGTACTTGTCCTTCCAGTAGCTGTATTCGAAGCCGACATAGAGCTGCTTGGCGCCCAGGTTCAGGGCCTTGCCCAGGTCGTACTTGACCTGCGGGTTGAACTGCAGGTTGGCGTGGTAGGTGCCGCGACGGGTCTGGTCGTTGTCGACCACCCAGTCGATATAGCCGTCGATCAGGATGTCGGACTTACCCACCGGGATGGTGTACGACCAGGCCGGGGTGATCTGCCAGACGTTGTCGCCGGGGCGGCTGCCTTCGGTGTTGCGCAGGTAGAAGTTCAGGGTGAAGTAGTTGAAGCCGGGCACGTTCAGGTCGAAGCCGGGGCCGATCAGGTAGGCCTCGTTGTCGCCTTCGCCACGTTCGTAGGTCATGGCCAGCAGCACATCCTTGATCGGCCCGAAGGCCAGGTTGCGCTCGAAGATCTTGCCGAACGACAGGCGCGGGCTGAACTCGCCGTAGTAGGTGGTCACGCCTTTGCCGGGGTCGGCCTTGCCGTTGTAGAAGATCTTGTCGACGAACAGGAAGGTGTCGCCGTACTTCCACTTGTTGGCATGTTCGAAGGTGATGGTCTGCTGGATGTCGGGGTTGACCTTGAAGTCCTTGCCGTACAGGTAGGACAGGCTTTCGCCGTGCCATTGCAGCCATTCGCCGGCGTGGGCGGGGAGGGTGGCCAGCAGGCTGCTGCCCAGCAGGACGGACGTGGTGATGCGCTTCATGTTGTGATTCCCGGACTTATTGTTTTTATGTGGGTGTTGCCTTCTCGCGGGGCAAGCCCGCTCCCACGTGCGGGCGTGTATCCAGCGTGGGAGCGGGCTTGCCCCGCGATAGGGGACTTCAGTGCTGATGACAGGCGTCGTTATGCGCGGCGCGGTCGGCGCCGCCGAGGATGTTGAACAGCAGGTTCAGCACCAGGGCGCTGAGGGTGGCCATGGCGATGCCGCTGTGGGTGATGGGCTCCATCCACTGTGGCATCTGTGCGAAGAACTCCGGCCGCACCACCGGGATCAGGCCGAAGCCGACGCTGACCGCGACCAGCAGCTGGTTGCGCCGGTCGGCGATGTCCGCTTCCTGGAGGATCTTGATCCCGGTGGCGGTGACCATGCCGAACATGGCGATGGACGCGCCGCCCAGTACCGCGGGCGGGATCGAGGCGATCAGGAAGGCCGCCTTGGGCAGCAGGCTAAGTAGGATCAGCAGGGCGCCAGCCATCACCGTGACGTAGCGGCAGCGAACCCCGGTCATCTGCACCAGGCCGATGTTCTGGGCGAACGAGGAGTGGGTGAAGGTGTTGAAGAACCCGGCGATGAACGACGCGCCGGCATCGCACAGCAGGCCGCGACGCAGCATGCCGGGCGTGACTTCGCGGTCGGTCACCTTGCCCAGGGCGAGGAACATCCCCGTGGACTCGACGAAGATGATCACCACCACCAGGCACATCGACAGGATCGGCGCCAGGCTGAAGGTCGGCATGCCGAAGTGCAGGGGGGTGACCACCTGCAGCCACGGCGCCTCGCTCAGGCCCGACAGGTCGACCATGCCGATGGAGCCGGCGAGCACGTAGCCCAGGCCCATGCCCACCAGTACCGACACATTGACCCAGAAACCGCGCATGAAGCGGTTGATCAGCAGGATCACCGCCAGCACCAGGCCGGCGACCATCAGGTAGATCGGCGCGCCGAAGGCTTGCGCCTCATGGCCGCCGCCGGCCCAGTTGACCGCCACCGGGAACAGCGACAGGCCGATGGAGGTGATGACCGTGCCGGTCACCAGCGGCGGGAAGAAACGCACGACCTTGGACATGAACGGCGCGATCAGCATGCCGAAGAAGCCGGCGGCGATGGTCGCGCCGAAGATCCCCTGCAGGCCGACGCCAGGCATGCCGGCCATGGCCACCATGCTGCCGACCGCGGCGAAGCTGGCGCCCATCATGACAGGCATGCGGATGCCCACGGGGCCGATACCGAAGGATTGGATGATGGTGGCAACGCCGGCGACCAGCAGGTCGGCGTTGATCAGGAAGGCGACTTCTTCGCGGGACAGGCCCGCCGCCTGGCCGATGATCAGCGGCACCGCGATGGCGCCCCCGTACATCAGCAGAACGTGTTGCAGACCCACCAGGATCAGCTGGAACAAGGGCAGGGGCTGTCGTGGCGGCGCAACAGGGATGTACGCCTTGGGTGACTCGGACATGCAGCACCTCGAGTTTTGTTTTTATTCTCGGATCCAAGCGGGCGGCTTCAGGCGGAAGATTCCCGCCTGAAGTCGAACGCTCGATGCTTGCTTGTTGCGTAAACCTTGAAACAGAGGCCGGGTCTGCCGGCCTCTTCGCGGCGCAAGGCCGCTCCTACAGTCTTTGCACGCCGTGTCGGTCAGTTGACCTGCGCGCCTTTGGCGATCCAGTCGCCGACCAGCTTGCGTTCTTCAACGGTCATCTGGGTGATGTTGCCCAGCGGCATGATCTGGCTGGCGACGGCCTGCGCCTGGATGCGCGCGGCCTGGGCCTGGATCTGCTGCGGGGTGTCGAACATCACGCCGCCAGGGGCGGCGCTGAACAGCGGGCTGGTCGGCTTGGCCGAGTGGCACACAGTGCAGCGTTCCTGGATGACGGTGTGGATCTTGTCGAAGCTGCCGGTGGCCGCCTGGGCCGTGGCCTGGGCAGGCTCTGCGGCCGGTGCCTGGGCAGGCTTGGCGGCCTCCTCGGCGCGCAGCTCGGCGGCGGTCTTGCCACCCACGGCAGTGGCCGGCAACGGCTGGTACTCGACCTTGGCGGCGGCTTGTTCCGGGGCGGTCGGCAGCGGCTTGGGACCGGTCACGTAGGCCAGGCAGATCATCGCCAGGGCGCCGACGGGCAGGGTCCAGGCGTACTTGTTGCTGTCGTGGCGGGTGTTGAAGTAGTGACGGATCAGTACCGCGGCCACCGCGATCCCGGCCAGGATCAGCCAGTTGTACTGGCTGCCGTAGGTGCTCGGGAAGTGGTTGCTGATCATGATGAACAGCACCGGCAGGGTGAAGTAGTTGTTGTGACGCGAGCGCAGCAGGCCCTTGGCCGGCAGTACCGGGTCGGGGGTCTGGTTGTTCTCGATCGCCGCCACCAGCTGGCGCTGGGCCGGCATGATGATGCGGAACACGTTGCCGACCATGATGGTGCCGATGATCGCACCGGTGTGCAGGTAGGCGCCACGGCCGCTGAACACCAGGCTGAAGCCCCAGCAGGCGGCGATGATCAGCACGAACAGCACGCCGCCCAGCAGGGCCGGTTGCTTGCCCAGGGGCGAGTCGCACAGGAAGTCGTAGATGAACCAGCCGGCAACCAGCGAACCGATCCCGATGGCCACGCCTTCGGCACCGCTCAGGGTGCTGCCGGGCGCCAGCAGGTAGAGGCTCGGGTTCCAGTAGAACACCACGCACAGCAAGGCGATCCCGGACATCCAGGTGAAGTAGGCTTCCCATTTGAACCAGTGCAGGTTCTCGGGCATTTTCGGCGGCGCGAGCTTGTATTTCTCCAGGTGGTAGATACCACCACCGTGAATGGCCCAGAGGTCACCCGACAACCCATCGCGCGGGTTGCTTCGATTCAGGTGGTTCTCCAGCCAGACAAAGTAGAACGATGCACCGATCCAGGCCACGCCGGTGATCATGTGAACCCAGCGAATGCTCAGGTTCAGCCATTCGTGAAGGTGTGCTTCCACAGTATGTACCTCTCGCCAGTCACCCTATCGATGACCGACCCTTTCTTATTGGTGGGGATTGAGGATCAACATCTGTTCCTCGGGGAAGTAATGCTCATCGCAGTTGTTGCCGGAACCACTGCGATCAACCACCAGGAAGTCATCCCGCTTTTCGATCGTCAGCACCGGGTGGTGCCAGACGCCGCGATGGTAATTGACGCCCTGCCTGCCATTACTGCGGAAGGCACGGACCAAGCCTGATACAGGTGCATCGCCAACCGGCGCGACCACGATCAGAAAGGGGTTGCCGAGCAGCGGGATGAAAGCCTGGCTGCCCAGCGGATGGCGCTCCAGCATGCGGACGGTCAGCGGCATGTCCAGCGCGTCGGCGCGGAAGATGCTGATGATCGCCTTGTCCTCGGGCTCGGCGGTCTCGACCGTGGCGAGCTTGTGGAAGCGCATGGTCGAGCCATTGTTGATCATGAAGTGGTCGCTGCCGTCGGTTTCGATCACGTCACCGAAGGGGGCGAAGGCTTCTTTGCTCAGGGGCTCGATCATCAGGGTGCGCATGCGGGTCTCTCTTATATGTTCGTTGTACTGAAAAGTTCGGCTGTCGCTTACAGCTGCAGCAGGCGGAACAGGGCAATCAGGTTGATCTGCGCCAGGGCTTCCTTGAACTCGGCATCCTGGTCGTTGTGGATGCGTTTTTCGAAGGCGGCGAGGATCTGGTGCCGGTTGCTGCCCTTGACCGCCATGATGAACGGGAACTGGAACTTGGCCTTGTAGGCGTCGTTCAGCTCGGTGAACCGGGCGAACTCCTCGGCGGTGCACTGGTGGATGCCGGCGCCGGCCTGTTCATTGGTGCTCGATTCGGTCAGCTCGCCCTGGATGGCGGCCTTGCCGGCCAAGTCCGGGTGAGCGTTGATCAGGGCCAGTTGCTCTGCGTGGCTGGCGCTGAGCAGGATGTCGCTCATGCGCTGATGCAGCGCCTCGATCTCGTCCAGCTCGGCCAGCTGGCCCAGGTCGTAGGCTTTCTCGGCGACCCACGGCGAGTGCTCGTAGATGTCGGCGAAGGCGGCGACGAAAGCGGCGCGCTCGAGGGTGGAAGGCTTGAGGGTCTTGAAGGCGGTCATCAGGCGTTCTCTTTCTTGTACGGGTGGGTGGCGTGCCAGTGGCGGGCGATGTCCACGCGACGGGCGAACCAGACCTGCTCGTGGCTCTTGGCGTAGTCGACGAAGCGCTTGAGCGCGGCCAGGCGTGCCGGGCGGCCGACCAGGCGGCAGTGCAGGCCGATCGAGAGCATCTTCGGTGCCTCGGCGCCCTCGGCGTAGAGCACGTCGAAGGCGTCCTTCAGGTACTGGAAGAACTGCTCGCCGCAGTTGAAGCCCTGCACCTGGGTGAAGCGCATGTCGTTGGTGTCCAGGGTGTAGGGGATCACCAGGTGCGGCTTGTCGGTGGGGTTGTTCGGCTCCCAGTAGGGCAGGTCGTCGTCGTAGGTGTCGCTGTCGTAGAGGAAACCGCCTTCCTCCATCACCAGGCGCCGGGTGTTCGGGCCGGTGCGGCCGGTGTACCAGCCCACGGGGCGCTCGCCGGTAATCTCGGTGAGGATGCGGATGGCCTCGAGCATGTGCTCGCGCTCTTGCGCTTCATCCATGTACTGGTAGTCGATCCAGCGGTAGCCGTGGCTGCAGATCTCGTGGCCGGCCTCGGCCATGGCACGGATCACGTCGGGGTGGCGCTGGGCGGCCATGGCCACGGCGAAGATGGTCAGCGGCACGCCGCTGTCCTTGAACAGCTTGAGCAGGCGCCAGACGCCGGCGCGGCTGCCGTATTCGTAGAGCGACTCCATGCTCATGTTGCGCACGCCCTGCAACGGCTGGGCGGCGACCATTTCGGAAAGGAACGCTTCGGACTCCTTGTCACCGTGCAGGATGTTGCGCTCGCCACCTTCTTCGTAGTTGAGCACGAAGGACAGCGCAATGCGGGCATTCCCCGGCCATTGCGGATGAGGTGGGTTGTTGCCGTAACCGATCAGGTCGCGTGGGTAGTCAGCGCTCACTGCAGTCTTCCTTCTTGTACGTTAATGCGGGTGGTGGGCGCGCCGCGTCGGGATGTCGCACCACCGGATGGGCTGATTGTATACAACTTCTTAAATCTTTTGTAAGCCTGTTTTTCCGCATTTCTTCCCATTTGTCGCGTGAGAATGACTTGCAAGAAACCTGCCTGATTGGTCAGGTAATGCCAAGGATGGCGGCATGGCGCGTGTCTTTGCGACTGGCGGCCTGTTCTGTTGAGGTTGCGCGGGAGGGGATAAAAAATTGTGTACAATTTATCGGTAAACTGTCTTAATGGCTTCATTCCCGCACGCCGCAGGCCTCGTGCCCGGTGATTGCCGTGTATTTTTTGCCCACGCATACGACAAGAGGCGACAAGCAAATGGGACGTTTGACCACACATGTACTGGACGCCGCGCATGGCTGCCCGGGGAGCTCGATCAAGGTCGAGCTGTACCGCGTCGAAGGCCAGCAGCTGGAACTGGTGAACACCGCCCTGACCAACAGCGATGGCCGCGTCGATGCGCCGCTGCTGCAGGGTGACGATTACCGCACCGGCGTCTATCAACTGCAGTTCAGCGCCGGTGACTACTACCGCGCCAAGGGCGTGAAGCTGCCGGACACCGCGTTCCTCGACGTGGTCGTGCTGCGCTTCGGTATCGACGAGCAGCAGGAGCACTACCACGTGCCGCTGCTGATCTCGCCGTACAGCTATTCGACCTATCGTGGAAGCTAGTTGGTCGCTAGAAGAATCTTCGTAGGTCCTTGGCCCGCTCTCACACTGGCGGGCTTTTTTTCGTCTGTTGTTTTTACACTTCGGGCGCGACCTGCCCTGTAGGAGCGGCCTTGCGCCGCGAATGGGCTGCGTAGCAGCCCCTGGATCTCAGCGTCTACGCATGGATTGCCGGGGCCGCTGCGCGGCCCATTCGCGGCGCAAGGCCGCTCCTACAGGGGGATCGTCATGAGCAGGCAAAAAGAAAGGGCGCCGAGGCGCCCTTGGTTGTTGCAGCCGGGTCAGAGGAATACAAACTTGGCAATGAAGATCAGGCACAGCACCCACAGGCTCGCCGAGATCTCCTTGTACTTGCCAGTCCCGGCCTTGAGTGCCACATAGCTGATGAAGCCCAGGGCAATGCCGTCCGCCACCGAGAAGGTCAGCGGCATCATGATCACCGTGACGATCGCCGGAATGCTGTCGGTGGCTTCGTCCCACTCGATATGCGCCATGCTGCCCATCATCAGCATCGCCACATAGATGAGTGCACCGGCGGTGGCATAGGCCGGGATCATCCCGGCCAGCGGGGCGAAGAACATCGCGGCAATGAACAGCACGCCCACCACCACGGCCGTCAGGCCGGTACGCCCACCCGCCGCCACACCCGCGGCACTTTCCACATAGCTGGTCACTGGCGGCACGCCGACCACCGCGCCGAACACGCTGGAGGTACTGTCGGCCTTCAGCGCCCGCGACAGGTTCTCGATGCGTCCGTCAGGCGCCACCAGGTTGGCGCGCTGGGCCACGCCCATCAGCGTGCCGGCGGTGTCGAACATGTGCACGAACAGGAACGCCAGCACCACGCTGATCATGCTGACGTTGAACACCCCGGCCACGTCCATGGCCATCCAGGTCGGCGCCAGGCTCGGCGGCATCGACATCACCCCGCCGAACTTGACCAGGCCCAGGCCCCAGCCGGCCAGGGTGACGCCGATGATGCTGATCAGGATCGCGCCGAACACCCGCTTGTAGCTGAGGATAGCGATCGACAGGAAGCACACGGCCGCCAGCAGTGGGCCGGGCTCATGCAGCGAGCCCAGCTTGACCAGGGTGGCCGGGCTGTCGACGATGATGCCGGCGGTCTTCAGGCCGATCAGCCCGAGAAACAATCCGACGCCGGCCCCCATGGCATGGCGCAGGCTTACCGGGATGCTGTTGAGCAGCCACTCGCGCACCCGCGAAACGGTCAGGAACATGAACAGCACGCCCGAGACGAATACCGCCCCCAGCGCCGTTTCCCAGTTGTAGCCCATGGTGCCGACCACGGTGTAGGTGAAGAAGGCATTGAGGCCCATGCCCGGCGCCAGGCCCACCGGCCAGTTGGCGTACAGGCCCATCAGCAGGCAGCCGAGGGCGGCGGCGATGCAGGTGGCGACGAATGCCGCACCGTGGTCGATGCCGGCGTCGGCCATGATGTTGGGGTTGACGAAGATGATGTAGGCCATGGTGATAAAGGTGGTCACCCCGGCGATCAGTTCGGTCCTGACGGTAGTGCCATGTCGCTTGAGTTTGAAAATCCGCTCCAGCCAGCCCGTTTCGAGCGGTGGGGCGAGATCCAGCGTAGGTGCTTCGGATTTGCGGCTTTCCACAGCGAGTACTCCTCAAGTCTTTCTTGTTGTTCGAAGCCTGGTCCTGAGCTGATGCACTTGGGGGCTTCGCGAGGGAGGGTGTGGCAGACGTCCGACCATTTTGTTGACTTCTGGGTCAGGAAGTTGCTCGCAGGATTATGCTTTTGTGTACAAATAAAGCAAATAATGTTTTATCTTTTGTGCGTACAAACGGTCGTACAACGGCTATATAGGTAAAAGGCCACCTGCAGAATCGGGTCAGCCTGTGTACAATGGCGCCATACCTTGGCCCTTCATCTTCATTTCCGGACTTGCCATCCCCCCGTCGACAGGCAGTACAGTCACGGTCCGACTGGCAGATCCCCTGTGCTCGAGCGCCCATGAACGAACAGCTGCAACCTCTGAAAAAACCTGTGCGCACTGGCAAGGCCGGCCGCAGCGGTACCCAGGACGACATCGTCTACGCGCACATCTTCGAGGCGATCCTCGAGCAGCGCCTGGCTCCGGGGACCAAGTTGAGCGAGGAAGCACTGGGCGAGATCTTCGGCGTCAGCCGCACCATCATCCGCCGCGCGCTGTCGCGCCTGGCCCACGAAAGCGTGGTGCTGCTGCGGCCCAACCGCGGCGCAGTGGTGGCCAGCCCGACGGTGGAAGAGGCGCGCCAGGTGTTCTTCTCCCGGCGCATGGTCGAGCGCGCCATCACCGAACTGGCCGTGCAGCACGCTACCGTCGAGCAGCTCAACGAACTGCGCCAGATGGTCCGCGAGGAGCGCGACAGCTTCTCCCGTGGTGACCGTGGCGCCGGCATCCGCCTGTCCGGTGAGTTCCACCTCAAGCTGGCCGAGGCGGCGGGCAACGCGCCGCTGGTGAGCTTCCAGCGCAGCCTGGTGTCGCAGACCTCGCTGATCATTGCCCAGTACGAGAGCGGCAACCGCTCGCACTGCTCGTACGACGAGCACATGCAACTGATCGACGCCATCGAGGCGCGTGACGCCGAACAGGCGGTGAGCCTGATGATGCACCACATGGACCATATCGACAGCAAGCTCAACCTCGATGAGGAGAGCGCCTCGGACGATCTGCACGCGGTGTTCTCGCACCTGCTGAAAAAGCCCAAGGCCACCGCCAAGGGTTGAACGTTTGCCTGCCTGACTCAGGGCCCTTTCGCGGGCAAACCCGCTCCCACAGGAAATGCGTTGCCATCAAGCAGGGCATTGTCCCTGTGGGAGCGGGTCTACCCGCGAAAAGGGCCTTGGTCGTTTCTGGCCACTTGTCAAAGCTCTGCTAGATTTCTCCTCAGCAAACCTTCATCAAGCAGTTGGGCTTGCGCAGTCGTTGCGTCCAATTACTTGAGGAATGCTCCATGAGTTCGTCCCTGGGTGTACGCATGGGTGCCGAGTTGGTCGGCACGTTCTGGTTGGTCCTTGGCGGGTGTGGCAGCGCGGTGCTGGCGGCCAGCTCCCCGGTCGGCATCGGGGTCCTCGGTGTCGCCTTCGCCTTTGGCCTGACGGTCCTGACCATGGCCTTCGCCATCGGTCATATCTCCGGTTGTCACCTCAACCCCGCCGTGTCGTTCGGCTTGGTGGTGGGCGGGCGCTTCCCGGCCAAGGAATTGCTGCCCTATGTGATCGCCCAGGTGATCGGCGCGATCCTCGCCGCAGCGGTGATCTACTTCATCGCCAGCGGCAAGGCCGGTTTCGAGCTGGCCAACGGCTTGGCCTCGAACGGCTACGGCGAGCACTCGCCCGGTGGCTACAGCTTGGCGGCAGGCTTCACCAGCGAAGTGGTGATGACCGCGATGTTCCTGGTGATCATCATGGGCGCCACGGATGCCCGGGCGCCGGCGGGGTTCGCGCCGATCGCCATCGGCCTGGCGCTGACCCTGATCCACCTGATCTCGATCCCGGTGACCAACACCTCGGTGAACCCGGCGCGCAGCACGGGGCCGGCGTTGTTCGTCGGTGGCTGGGCCGTGCAGCAGCTGTGGCTGTTCTGGCTGGCACCGCTGATCGGCGCGGCGATCGGCGGGGCTTTGTACCGCGGGTTGGCGAAGCAGCCCTAGCTGCCTATCGCGGGGCAAGCCCGCTCCCACGGAGCCCCGCGATCTTGTCAGCGCTGGTGTACGCAGCGCCCGGCGGCGTAGGTTTCGCGCACGGTGCGGTCGTCGCCCAGGGTGGTGAGCACGAACAGGGTCTCCTCGATGTTCTTCGACTGCTGCAGGCGGTAATCCAGCAGCGGGGTGGCCTTGTAGTCGAGCACCACGAAGTCGGCGTCATTGCCCGGGCGCAGGCTGCCGATGCGGTCGTCCAGGCGCAGGGCGCGGGCGCCGCCGAGGGTGGCCAGGTACAGCGACTTGTAAGGGTGCAGGCGTGCGCCTTGCAGCTGCATCACCTTGTACGCCTCGTTCAGGGTGTTGAGCAGCGAGAAGCTGGTGCCCGCGCCGACGTCGGTGCCCAGGCCCACATTGACCTTGAAGCGCTCGGCCTGAGGCAGGTTGAACAGGCCGCTGCCGAGGAACAGGTTGGAGGTCGGGCAGAAGGCGATGGCCGAGCCGGTCTCGGCCAGGCGCTGGCATTCGTCGTCGCACAGGTGCACGCCGTGGGCGAACACCGAGCGCTCGCCGAGCAGCTCGAAGTGGTCGTAGACGTCCAGGTAGCCTTTCTGCTCGGGGAACAGCGACTTGACCCAGTCGATTTCCTTGAGGTTCTCCGACAGGTGGGTATGCATGTACACGCCCGGGTGCTCCTTGAGCAACTGGCCGGCCACGCTCAATTGCTCCGGCGTGCTGGTCGGCGCGAAGCGCGGGGTGACCGCGTAGTGCAGGCGGCCCTTGCCGTGCCAGCGCTCGATCAGCGCCTTGCTGTCGCGGTAGCTGGATTCGGCGGTGTCGGTCAGGTAGTCGGGGGCGTTGCGGTCCATCATCACCTTGCCGGCGATCATGCGCAGGTCGAGGCGCTCGGCCTCCTCGAACAGGGCGTTGACCGACTCGGGGTGCACGCTGCCGAACACCAGGGCAGTGGTGGTGCCGTTGCGCAGCAGTTCCTTGAGGAAGATCTTCGCCACCTGGTCGGCGTGGCCCTTGTCGGCAAACTGCTTCTCACAGGGGAAGGTGTAGGTGTTCAGCCAGTCCAGCAGTTGCTCGCCGTAGGAGCCGATCATGCCGGTCTGCGGGAAGTGGATGTGGGTGTCGATGAAGCCCGGGGTGATCAGGGCGTCCTGGTAATGCTGCACCGGGATGTCGGCGTCAAGGGTCGGCAGCAGCTCGCTGGCATGGCCCAGGGCGCTGATGCGGCCGTTGTCGACCACCAGCAGGCCGTCTTCATAGTATTCGCAGGACGCCTCAAGGCCGACCTCGGCGGGGTCGGCGATGCTGTGCAGGATGGCGGCTCGGTAGGCTTTGCGGGTTGCGCTCATGGGGCTCTCGTCAAAGGGTCTGGCTGCGTCGCGAGGACGGCAGCAACTGGGCGATGGGGCCTGAATTGGCGGCAGCGTCGTGCTGGCCGAAGCAGGCGTTGTAGGTGGCAATGATCTCGGCGGCGATGGACACGGCGATCTCGATCGGCAGCTTGCCCTTGACCTCGGCCAGGCCCATCGGGCAGCGCATCCGCGCCATTAGCGTGTCGTCGAAACCGCGCTCGCGCAGGCGGTGCTCGAACTTGACCCGCTTGGTCTTCGAGCCGATCAGGCCGAACCAGGTGAAATCGTTGCGCTTGAGGATCGCGGCGGTCAGTTCCAGATCCAGCTGGTGGTTGTGGGTCATGACGATGCAGTAGCTGCCGGCGGGCAGGTCGGCGACTTCGTCGACCGGCTCTTCGCTGACGATCCGGCTCACCCCGTTGGGGATGGCGTCGGGGAACTCCTGCTCGCGCGAGTCGATCCAGCGCACCCGACAGGGCAGCGCGGCGAGCAAGGGTACCAGAGCGCGCCCGACATGGCCCGCGCCGAACACGGCGATCTCGGCCTGCACGCCGGTCATCGGCTCGAACAGCAGCACGGTGGCGCCGCCGCAGCACTGACCGAGGCTGGCGCCGAGGCTGAAGCGCTCCAGGTGTGGGGTGCTGCGGTGTTCCTCGAGCATCTGCCGGGCAATGTGCAGGGCCTTGAATTCCAGGTGGCCGCCGCCGATGGTGTCGTACAACGCGCTGGCGCTGACCACCATTTTCGAGCCGGCGTTGCGCGGCGTGGAGCCGCGTTCCTCGATGATGGTCACCAGGACGCAGGGTTCGCCGCGGGCTTGATGGTCGGCGAGGGCGTTGATCCATTGGTGCATGGTGTGAATCCTCCTCGATCCCCTGTGTAGGAGCGGCCTTGTGCCGCGAAAGGGCTGCGCAGCAGCCCACAAATCTTCATTGCGGCACAGATCCAGGGGCCGCTGCGCGACCCTTTCGCGGCGCAAGGCCGCTCCTACAGAGGGGCGCGCTGTCAGTGCGTCACCGGTTCCAGTTCCTGTTCCACAGGCTGCTGCGCCGCCACCGCCTTGCGCATCTGCTCACATCCCCACAACACCCGCTCCGGCGTCGACGGCGCGTCGATCTCGGGCTGCACACGGTAGTCGGCGATGCTCGCCACCGCGTCCTTGATCGCGCACCAGGCGGCGATACCGAGCATGAACGGCGGCTCGCCCACGGCCTTGGAATGGAACACCGTGTCCTCGGGGTTCTTGCGGTTTTCGACCAGCTTCACACGCATGTCGATCGGCATGTCGGCCACCGCCGGGATCTTGTAGCTGGCCGGGCCGTTGGTCATCAGCTTGCCCTTGGCATTCCACACCAGCTCCTCGGTGGTCAGCCAGCCCATGCCCTGGACGAAGCCGCCCTCGACCTGGCCAATGTCGATGGCCGGGTTCAGCGAGTCGCCGACGTCGTGCAGGATGTCGGCGCGCAGCATCTTGTACTCGCCGGTCAGGGTGTCGACGATCACCTCCACGCACGCCGCGCCGAAGGCGAAGTAGTAGAACGGCCGGCCACGGGCCTGGGAGCGGTCGTAGAAGATCTTCGGCGTGCGGTAGAAACCGGTGGTCGACAGCGACACCTGGGCGAAGTAGGCCTGCTGCACCAGTTGCTCGAAGCTGACGATCTGGTCGCGCACGCGCACATGGCCGTTGCGGAACTCGACGTCCTCCTCGGTGACGTTGTAGTGCCGGGCGGCGAACTCGGTCAGGCGCTTCTTGAGGATCTCGGCGGCGTTCTGCGCTGCCTTGCCATTCAGGTCGGCGCCGCTGGAGGCCGCGGTCGGCGAAGTGTTGGGCACCTTGTCGGTGTTGGTGGCGGTGATCTGGATGCGGTCGAAGTCGACCTGAAACACCTGGGCCACCACCTGCGCAACCTTGGTGTTCAGGCCCTGGCCCATCTCGGTGCCGCCGTGGTTGAGGTGGATGCTGCCGTCGGTGTAGATGTGGATCAAGGCACCTGCCTGGTTGAGGAAGGTGGCGGTGAACGAGATACCGAACTTCACCGGGGTCAGCGCCAGGCCCTTTTTCAGTACCGGACTGTTGGCGTTGAAGCGGCGGATTGATTCGCGGCGCTCATGGTAATCGCTGCTCGCCTCGATCTCGGCGGTCATCTCCTCGAGCATGTTGTGCTCGACGGTCTGGTAGTAGTGGGTGACGTTGCGCTCGGTCTTGCCGTAGTAGTTGGCCTTGCGCACCGCCAGCGGGTCCAGCGCCAGGTGGCGGGCGATATGGTCCATCACCTGCTCGATGGCGACCATGCCTTGCGGGCCACCGAAGCCGCGGTAGGCGGTGTTGGAGGCGGTGTTGGTCTTGCAGCGGTGGCCGTGCACCGTGGCGTCGCCCAGGTAGTAGGCGTTGTCGGAGTGGAACATGGCGCGGTCGACGATCGAGCCGGAAAGGTCGGGCGAGTAGCCGCAGTTGCCGGCCAGGTCGAAGTTGATGCCGTGCAGGCGGCCGCTGTCGTCGAAGCCGACGTCGTACTCGACGTAGAACGGATGGCGCTTGCCGGTCATCATCATGTCTTCGACGCGGGGCAGGCGCATCTTGGTCGGCTGGCCGGTCAGGCGCGCGATCACCGCGCACAGGCAGGCGGGGCTGGCGGCCTGGGTTTCCTTGCCGCCGAAGCCACCACCCATGCGGCGCATGTCGACGACGATCTTGTGCATCGGCACGTCGAGCACCTCGGCGACCAGCTTCTGCACCTCGGTGGGGTTCTGCGTGGAGCAGTAGACGATCATGCCGCCGTCTTCGCTGGGCATCACCGAGCTGATCTGGGTCTCCAGGTAGAAATGCTCCTGGCCGCCGATGTGCAGGCTGCCCTGGATGCGGTGCGGGGCGCTGGCCAGGGCCGTGTCCGAATCACCGCGCTTGTGGGTGTGGCTGTCGAGCACGAAGTGCTTCTTGCGCAGCGCCTCGACCACGTCGAGCACCGGTTCCAGGTCTTCGTACTCGACGATCGCCGCCATCGCCGCGCGGCGCGCGGTGTCCAGGTCGCGGGCGGCCACGGCGAGCACCGGCTGGCCGAAGAACTCGACCTTGTCGATGGCCAGCAGCGGGTCGCCGGCCACCACCGGACCGATATCCTTGAGCCCCGGGATGTCCTCGTGGGTGATGGCGATGCGCACGCCTTCGAACTGATAGCAGGGCGTGGTGTCGATGCGCAGGATGCGCGCATGGGCGCGGTCCGCGGTGCGCGCATAGACGTGCAGCTGGTTGGGGAATTCCAGGCGGTCGTCGATGTACACCGCCTCGCCCGCCACGTGCTTGTCGGCGCTGTCGTGCTTGAGGCTGCGGCCGACCCCGGTGGTCAGGTCCTGGCTGAACAATGCGGCCATCTCGGCCTGGCTCTTGACGGCGTGATGATTAGACATAGGCGGTCACCCGGGTTTCGATGTGCGGCGTTTGCAGTTCGATGAAGTACTTGCGCAGCAGGTTCTGCGCGGTCAGCAGGCGGTACTCGCGGCTGGCGCGGAAGTCGCTGAGCGGGGTGAAGTCCTCGGCCAGGGCCTGGCAGGCACGCTCGATGTTGGCCTGGTTCCACGGCTTGCCGCGCAACGCGGCTTCGCAGGCGCGGGCGCGTTTCGGAATCGCCGCCATGCCGCCGAAGGCGATGCGCACGCCGCTGACCACGCCGTTCTCGATGCTCAGGTTGAACGCCGCGCACACGGCGGAGATGTCGTCGTCCAGGCGCTTGGACACCTTGTAGGCGCGGAACGCCCAGTCATTGCTGGCGCGCGGCACGATGATTTTCTCGATGAACTCGCTGTCCTGGCGCGCGGTGATGCGGTAGTCGATGAAGTAGTCTTCCAGGGCCAGGGTGCGCTGGCGCTCGCCCTGACGCAGGACGATCTGCGCGTCGAGGGCGATCAGCAGGGGCGGCGAGTCGCCGATCGGCGAGGCGTTGCCGATGTTGCCGCCCAGGGTGCCCTGGTTGCGGATCTGCAGCGAGGCGAAGCGGTGCAGCAGGTCGCCGAAGTCGGGGTATTCCTCATTGAGCGTGGTGTAGCAGTCGGTCAGCGGGGTGGCGGCGCCGATCTCCAGGTGGGTGGCGGTCTTGTCGATGCGCTTGAGCTCGGCGACATGGCCGACGTAGATCATCACCGGCAGGGTGCGGTGGAACTGGGTGACCTCCAGCGCCAGGTCGGTGCCGCCGGCCAGCAGGCGCGCCTCGGGGTGCGAGCTGTACAGGTCGGCCAGGTCGGCCACGGTCAGCGGCACCAGGCAGCGCTTGTCGCCGCTGTTGAGCTCGCCGGTCTGTTGCGGAGCGATGGCCTTGAGGCGGGCGATGGTCTGCGCCTGCTGGGCGTCGAACTGGTCGCGGCAGGGGCGGGCGCAGCTCTGCTCGGCGGCTTCGAGGATCGGCCGGTAGCCGGTGCAGCGGCACAGGTTGCCGGCCAGGGCCTCCTGGGCCTGGTGCAGGTCGTGGCCCTCGCTGTTCTTCTGCAGGGCGAACAGCGACATGACGAAACCGGGGGTGCAGAAGCCGCACTGCGAACCATGGCAGTCGGCCATGGCTTTCTGCACGCTGTGCAGTTCGCCCTGGTGCTTGAGGCCCTCGACGCTGATCAGCTGCTTACCGTGCAGGGAGGACACGAACGTCAGGCACGAGTTGAGGCTGCGGTAGCGGATGGCGTCGCCGCCCTGGTCGTTCTGGACGAGTTCGCCGACGACCACGGTGCAGGCGCCGCAGTCGCCGCTGGCGCAACCTTCCTTGGTGCCGGGTTTGCCCAGGTGCTCGCGCAGGTATTGCAGCACCGTCATGTTCGGGTCCAGGGCGTGCTCGTTGCGCAGCTCCTGGTTGACGAGAAACTGGATCACGGGGGAGGGCCTCGCAATGGTTTTATTGTTGTTCGGGCGGACTCTAAGCAACGCTTGACCCTGAGGTCAATAATTTTCTGACTCAAAGGTCAAGATTTCGTCCAGAGGCCTTCCGAACCGCTTCATCGAGCCTTTCTCCAAGCATAGTTCGCGCCGAGTGGGAAAGTTGACCCGCCAGTCGCACAAAGCGCGTCGCGCCGCTGCGCGGGCACGGGACAAGTGCGCTACAATCGCGCCCTTGTGCACAGCTACCCAGATCGCGAAGGAAAACCATGACGTTCAAGGCGCCGGACAGCCTCTCCGAGCAAATTGCCCACTACCTGGCCGAGCGGATCATCCGCGGCGAACTCGCACCCGGCGAGCGCATCCAGGAGCAGAAGGTCACCCAGGCCCTCAACGTCAGTCGCGGCTCGGTGCGCGAGGCGCTGCTCATTCTCGAACGCCGTCACCTGGTGGCGATCCTGCCGCGCCGTGGCGCCCATGTGACCGAGCTGGACGAGAACAGTGTGCGCAGCCTGTGCACACTGATGGGCGAGTTCTACATCCTGCTGGGCAACGCCGTTGCCCAGCATTGGCGCAGCGACAGCGACCTGCGCCCATTCCTGGACATCCAGCAGCGCCTCAAGCAGGCCCATGCCGCCAAGGACATCAAATCCTTCGTTGGCGACAGCTTCGCGGTGATGCGCGCCGCCTATCCGTTCGCCAACAACCCGTACCTGCAGGAAACCGTCGAGAACCTGCAGCCGGCCATGAGCCGCGCCTACTACCTGGCCCTGGACCAGCGCCAGGCCAACATGGTCGATTACCTCGAGCTGTTCGCCCGCCTGCTCGAAGCCGTGGTCGCCCGCGACCTGCCGCGCATCCGCGAGGTGCTCACCGCCTATTGCCAGCGCAGTTGCGAACTGGTGCTGGCGGCGCTGGCGCGGGTCTGACCGATGCGCCTGAAGTGCATCCGCCTGGCCGGATTCAAGTCCTTCGTCGACCCGACCACGGTCAATTTTCCCAGCAACATGGCGGCCGTGGTCGGTCCCAATGGCTGCGGCAAGTCCAACATCATCGACGCGGTGCGCTGGGTGATGGGCGAAAGCTCGGCCAAAAACCTGCGCGGCGAGTCGATGACCGATGTCATCTTCAACGGCTCCACCAGCCGCAAACCGGTCAGCCAGGCCAGCATCGAACTGGTGTTCGACAACAGCGACAACACCCTGGTCGGCGAGTATGCCGCCTACGCCGAGATCTCGATCCGCCGCAAGGTCACCCGCGACGGGCAGAACACCTATTACCTCAACGGCACCAAGTGTCGGCGCCGTGATATCACCGATATCTTCCTCGGCACGGGCCTGGGGCCGCGTAGCTACTCGATCATCGAGCAGGGCATGATCTCCAAGCTGATCGAGGCCAAGCCCGAGGAGCTGCGCAATTTCATCGAGGAGGCGGCCGGCATCTCCAAGTACAAGGAGCGCCGCCGCGAGACCGAGAACCGTATCCGCCGCACCCAGGAGAACCTGGCGCGCCTGACCGACCTGCGCGAAGAGCTGGAGCGCCAGCTCGAGCGCCTGCACCGACAGGCCCAGGCCGCCGAGAAGTACCGCGAGTACAAGGCCGAGGAACGCCAGCTCAAGGCGCGCCTGGCGGCCCTGCGCTGGCGCGACCTGGACCAGCGGGTGCGCCAGCGCGAGACGGTCATTGGCGACCAGGAGATCGCCTTCGAGGCGCTGGTGGCCGAGCAGCGCAATGCCGATGCCAGCATCGAGCGCCTGCGCGACGGCCATCATGAGCTGTCCGAACGCTTCAACCAGGTGCAGGGCCGCTTCTATTCAGTGGCCGGCGATATTGCCCGGGTCGAGCAGAGCATTCAGCATGGCCAGCAACGCCTGCGCCAGTTGCAGGACGACCTCAAGGAAGCCGAGCGCAGCCGCCTGGAAACCGAATCGCACCTGGGGCACGACCGCACCTTGCTGGCGACCCTCGGTGAAGAGCTGGCGATGCTCGAGCCCGAGCAGGAGCTGACCCTGGCCGCGGCCGAGGAGGCCGCCGCGACCCTGGAAGAGGCCGAGCTGGGCATGCACGGCTGGCAGGAGCAGTGGGACAGCTTCAACACCCGCTCCGCCGAGCCGCGCCGCCAGGCCGAAGTACAGCAGGCGCGCCTGGCGCAGCTGGAGGCCAGCCTGGAGCGTCTGGCCGAGCGCCAGCGCAAGCTGGGCGAAGAGCGTGACCAGCTCGGCGAGGATACTCAGGATACCGAGACCAGCGACCTGGGCGAGCAGGTGGCCGGCAGTGAGTTGCTGCTCGAGGAACTCCAGCTGCAGGAGCGGCAGGTGGTCGAGCAGCTGGATGCGTTGCGCGAGCAGATGCAGCAGGCCAGCCAGGCGCAGCAGCAACAGCAGGGTGACCTGCAGCGCCTGGGCGGGCGCCTGGCGTCCCTCGAAGCCTTGCAGCAGGCCGCGCTGGAACCGGGTGTCGGGGCCGCCGACTGGCTGCGCGCCCAGGGCCTGGAACAGCGCCCACGGCTGGCCGAGGGGCTGCGGGTCGAGCCCGGCTGGGAGCTGGCGGTGGAAACGGTGCTGGGCGCCGATCTGCAGGCAGTGCTGCTGGATGATTTCGCCGGCCTGGAGTTCGCCGCGCTGGAGCAGGGCGAACTGCGCCTGCTGATGGCGGGGGGAGGGGGCGCGACCGTCCCCGGCAGCCTGCTCGACAAGGTCGAAGGGCGCGTCGACCTGTCGCCCTGGCTGGGCCAGGTCATGCCGGTGGACACCCTGGAGCAGGCCCTGGCCCGGCGGGCGTCGCTGAACGATGGGCAGAGCCTGGTCAGCCGTGACGGCTATTGGGTCGGGCGACACTTCCTGCGGGTCAGCCGAGGAAGCGAGGCCCAGGGTGGCGTGCTGGCCCGTGGCCAGGAGATCGAGCGCCTGGGGCAGGAACAGTTGGATCAGGAGGCCTTGCTCGAACAGCTCGACGAACAGTTGCAACGCCTGCGCGAGCAGCAGCTCGACCTGGAGGAGCAACGCGAGCAGCTGCGTCGTCGCAGTCAGGACGAAGGCCGTCAGCACGGCGAGCTCAAGGCGCGCCTGTCCGCCGGCCGTGCCCGTGCCGAGCAGCTGGAGCTGCGCCGCCGGCGCCTGCAGGAAGAACTGACCGAGCTGCAGGAGCAGCGCGCCCTGGAGCACGAGCAACTGGGCGAGGCGCGCCTGTTGCTGCAGGAAGCCCTGGAACTGATGGCCCAGGACACCGAGCAGCGCGAGCTGTTGATGGCGCGCCGCGACACCCTGCGCGAAGGTCTCGACCGCATCCGCCAGGAGGCCCGCCAGCACAAGGACCACGGTCACCAGCTGGCCGTGCGCCTGGGCTCGCTGCGCGCCCAGCATGACTCGACCCGTCAGGCCCTCGAACGCCTGGAACAGCAGGCCGCACGCCTGGGCGAGCGCCAGGAGCAGTTGAACCTGAACCTGGAGGAGGGCGAGGCGCCGCTGGAAGAATTGCGCCTCAAGCTCGAAGAGCTGCTGGAGCGACGCATGAGCGTCGACGAGGAAATGCGCCAGGCGCGCCTGCACATGGACGAGGCCGACCGTGAGCTGCGCGATGCCGAACGGCGCCGCACCCAGGCCGAGCAGCAGTCGCAACTGTTGCGCGGCCAGCTGGAGCAGCAGCGCCTGGAGTCCCAGGGCCTGGACGTGCGACGCAAGACCTTGCAGGAACAACTGCTCGCCGACGGCTACGATCTTCAGGGCGTGCTCGCCACGCTCGAGGCCGATGCCAGCGAGCAGGGTACCGAACAGGCATTGGAGCAGATCGAGGCGCGCATCCAGCGCCTGGGCGCGATCAACCTGGCGGCCATCGAGGAATACGAACAGCAGTCCGAACGCAAGCGTTACCTGGACGCCCAGGACGCCGACCTGGTTGAGGCGCTGGAGACCCTGGAAAACGTCATCCGCAAGATCGACAAGGAAACCCGCAACCGCTTCAAGGATACCTTTGATCAGATAAATGCCGGATTACAGGCACTTTTCCCAAAAGTTTTCGGTGGCGGCAGCGCTTATCTGGAACTGACGGGCGAAGATCTACTCGATACAGGGGTGACGATCATGGCGCGTCCACCGGGCAAGAAGAACAGCACCATCCATCTGTTGTCCGGCGGCGAGAAGGCACTGACGGCCCTGGCCCTGGTGTTCGCCATCTTCAAGCTGAACCCGGCGCCGTTCTGCATGCTCGACGAGGTCGACGCGCCGCTGGACGACGCCAACGTCGGGCGCTATGCCCGCCTGGTCAAGGAAATGAGCGAGACCGTGCAGTTCATCTACATCACCCACAACAAGATCGCCATGGAAATGGCCGACCAGCTGATGGGGGTGACCATGCACGAGCCGGGTTGTTCACGTCTTGTTGCAGTTGATGTGGAAGAGGCAATGGCCATGGTCGATGCGTAAGGGGTAAAGAATGGGTGTGAACATGTAGGCAAAAGCCTCAGCAGATGCGACAGACGGTGTAAAGTTGCCTTTGGTCGTGCTAGCTTAATGTCACTTGTTTTTTGCGTGGGTAAAACGCCTGTCAGAACATAGAGTTGGCGCCACGTGTTAAAGGCCTTTGAAGCCTTTGTTTTCAAGCATATTTTTTATAGAGGCACGGGATTACATGGAAATCGGTCTGCGCGAGTGGCTGATCGTCATCGGCATCATTGTCATCGCCGGTATTCTTTTCGACGGCTGGCGCCGCATGCGCGGCGGCAAGGGCAAGTTGAAGTTCCGTCTGGACCGTAGCTACGCCAACGCCCCGGACGACGACAGCGGCAGCGCCGAGGTGCTCGGCCCTGCGCGTGTGCTGGATACCCATAAAGAGCCCGAGCTGGACGAGTCCGACCTGCCGTCGGTCAGCGTCCCTGCGCGTGAACGGGAGCGCGAGCGCGAACCCAAGCCGGCCAAGGCCAAGCGCGGCAAGCGCAACCACAGCGAGCCGCAGCAGGGTGACCTGAACCTGGCCGCCGAGCCCCGCGAGCCCGACCTGTTCGAGGGTGGCGACGACGATTTCGCCGCCGACAACACCCGCGCCAACGGATTCACCGCGCCGAGCACGCCGGCCAAGGAGCTGCCGCCGGCCGAGGAAGTGCTGGTGATCAGCGTCATTTCCCGTGACGAAGGTGGCTTCAAGGGCCCGGCGCTGCTGCAGAACATCCTCGAAAGCGGCCTGCGCTTCGGCGAAATGGACATCTTCCACCGCCACGAGAGCATGGCCGGCCACGGCGAAGTGCTGTTCTCCATGGCCAACGCGGTCAAGCCCGGCGTGTTCGACCTGGACGACATCGACCATTTCAGCACCCGTGCGGTGAGCTTCTTCCTCGGTCTGCCTGGCCCGCGTCATCCCAAGCAGGCCTTCGACGTGATGGTGGCCGCCGCCCGCAAGTTGGCCCACGAGCTCAACGGTGAGCTCAAGGACGACCAGCGCAGCGTGCTGACCGCCCAGACCATCGAGCACTACCGCCAGCGCATCGTCGAGTTCGAGCGCCGCGCCCTGACCCAGAAACGCTGATGTTTACGAGCGGGCGGATCCTGCCTCGATCCGCGCCGCGATGATTCAAGCAAAAGAGCAGCCAGGGGCTGCTCTTTTGCTTTGCAAGAGAAGACAAGCCATGAACGCCGAATCCCGAATCCATGCCCTGCGCGCCGAACTCGACCAGCACAACTACCGCTACTACGTGCTCGACGAACCCAGCGTGCCCGATGCCGAATACGACCGCCTGTTCAACGAACTCAAGGCGCTGGAGGCGGAGCATCCGCACCTGGTGACCCCGGACTCGCCGACCCAGCGCGTCGGTGGTGCGGCGCTGGCGGCTTTCAGCCAGGTCCGCCACGAGGTGCCGATGCTCAGCCTGGGCAACGCCTTCGAGGAGGATGACCTGCGCGATTTCGGTCGCCGCGTCGTGGAGGGTCTGGACCTGCCGGGCGGTGATCAGGCCGCGGTGGACTACAGCTGTGAGCCGAAACTCGACGGCCTGGCGGTGAGCCTGCTGTACCGCGATGGCCAGCTGGTGCAGGGCGCCACCCGCGGCGACGGCACCACCGGCGAGGACATCAGCACCAACGTGCGCACCGTGCGCAACATCCCGCTCAAGCTGCAGGGCGAGGGCTGGCCGGCGGTGCTGGAGGTGCGCGGCGAGGTGTACATGAGCAAGGCCGGTTTCGACCGGCTTAACGCCGCCCAGGCCGACGCCGGCGGCAAGACCTTCGCCAACCCGCGCAACGCCGCGGCCGGCAGCCTGCGCCAGCTGGACTCGAAGATCACCGCCAGCCGCCCGCTGGAATTCTGCTGCTATGGCGTCGGCCAGGTATCCGAGCCTTTTGGCGACAGCCATATCGGCATCCTCGAAAAGCTCAAGACCTGGGGGTTGCCGATCAGCCGCGAGCTGCGCCATGCCGCCGGCATCGAGGAGTGCCTGGCCTACTACCGCGATATCGGTGCCCGTCGCAATGGCCTGCCCTACGAGATCGACGGTGTGGTGTTCAAGGTCAACAGCCTGGCCTCCCAGCGTGAGCTGGGCTTCCGCGCCCGCGAGCCACGCTGGGCGATCGCCCACAAGTTCCCGGCCATGGAAGAGCTCACCGAGGTACTCGACGTCGAGTTCCAGGTTGGCCGCACCGGCGCGGTGACCCCGGTGGCGCGGCTCAAGCCGGTCAAGGTGGCCGGCGTGACCGTGTCCAACGCCACCTTGCACAACATGGACGAGATCGCCCGCCTGGGCCTGCGCATCGGCGACACGGTGATTATCCGCCGCGCCGGCGATGTGATCCCGCAGGTGATGCAGGTGGTGCTCGACCGCCGTCCGCAGGACGCCCGGCCGGTCGAGGTGCCCACGCAGTGCCCGGTGTGCGGCTCGCAGGTCGAGCGCACCCAGCTGGTCAAGCGCAGCAAGGGCAAGGAAACCACCAGCGAAGGCGCGGTGTACCGTTGCGTGGGGCGCCTGAGCTGCGCTGCCCAGCTCAAGCAGGCGATCATCCACTACGTATCGCGCCGGGCCATGGACATCGACGGCCTGGGCGAGAAGAGCGTCGAGCAGCTGGTCGACGAGAACCTGATCCGCTCACCGGCCGATCTCTATCACCTGACCTTCGACCAGGTGGTGGCGCTGGAAGGCTTTGCCGAGGTATCGAGCAACAAGCTGCTGGCCGCCATCGAGGCGAGCAAGCGCCCGAGCCTGGCGCGCTTCATCTATGCGCTGGGCATCCCCGATGTCGGCGAGGAGACCGCCAAGGTCCTGGCCCGCTCCCTGGGCAGCCTGGCGCGGGTGCAGGTGGCGTTGCCGCAGGTGCTGACCTATCTGCCGGACATCGGCCTAGAGGTTGCCCACGAGATCCACAACTTCTTCGAGGACGCGCACAATCGCGAGGTCATCGCGCAGTTGCTGGCCAGCGGCATGCAGTTGCAGGACGAGGGCGAGCTTGCCGCCGAGTTCGCCGCCAGCACCACGCTGGCCGGGATGCTTGCCAAGCTCGACATCCCCTCGGTCGGCCCGACCGGCGCCGAGAAGCTGGTGGACAAGCTGGGTACGCTGGACAAGATCATCGCCGCCGATGGCATCGACTTGCGCCAGGCCCTGAATACCAAGGCCGCCGACGGGGTGCGCGAGTTCTTCAAGGTCGAGGCCAACCAGCAGCTGGCCCACGCCATCGAGGCCCAGTTGCTGGAATTCGGCATGCACTGGTCGTGTGAGAAGAAGTCCGCCGAGGGCTTGCCGCTGGCCGGACAGACCTGGGTGCTGACCGGCACCCTGGAACGCATGAGCCGCGATATCGCCAAGGAGAAGCTGGAAAGCCTGGGGGCCAAGGTGGCGGGTTCCGTGTCGGGCAAGACCCACTGTGTGGTCGCCGGCCCCGGCGCCGGCTCCAAGCTGGCCAAGGCCGGCGAGCTGGGCGTGGCGGTGATGGACGAGGAGGCGTTCGTGGGCTTCCTGGCGGAGCGTGGTATCAGCGTCTGAACCCGCAGGCCTTATCGCGGGGCAAGCCCGCTCCCACGGGTGATGATGCGTGGGAGCGGGCTTGCCCCGCGATAGATTTGCCACAAGTCCTTGAGAAATGATGGTTTTTTCACGATCAAAGGTTGTAACTTCGCCCCGGCGCTGTACAATGGCGCGGCTCGTCAGCTGACGAGCCGTCGTGGTGGCCCCATCGGTCCCCCCGCATTGATTACCCGTTAACCTGGTCAGGCCCGGAAGGGAGCAGCCATAGCGGGAACATCGAGTGCCGGGGTGTGGCTGGTGGGGCCGCCTCCATTTTGGGCGCAGGGGTTTTCCGGCGTACCTGTCAGGCGTCGCCCATCAGACGCTTTTCTTTACACCCTCGCACCGTTTTCCGCCTGCACGATCCCGCGCAGCGCCTTATCATGCATCCCATCGTGTCAGCCCATTCGGCCAGGAGATAGCGACCGTGGAACATGTCGACGACCTCACCCGCCAGAAAATCCGTGAGTGGCAGATGCGCCGCCTGGAAATCAAGGACCAGATGGCCGCCAGCCCCGAGCGTGTGCTGGAGCTGTCGCAGGTGCTCGACCAGATGGAAGAAGAGCATGGGCGCATCCTCGAGGAAGCGGCTGCCCCTGTGGCAGTGACGGCTGACGCGGCGGCCTTCGCGTTGCAGGTGCAGGTGTCGGCGCACTCGGTGCGTGACTTGCGCAAGTTGCTGGAACTGGCCCTGCATGAGCTCGATGGCGTACTTGATGCGCCGCAGGCGGGTATCAGCTATCCCGGCGACATGGCGGGGTCGTTGGGAGCCTACCGCTTCGAACTGGTGGTGGGGCAGGCCGCTGAATCCGACAACCCTTGAGTGATCGATATGCAGCCCGAGCACTTCGACTTTTCCCATCCGGTGTACCTGCCGGTCAGCGCAGAGGTATGCCAGGCCTTGCTGCAGGCCGAGGGCGCGCCTGCGCTCGACGCCTTGGGCGAGCCGGAGCTGGCAGCAATACTGGTGATCCAGAACCTGGCCCAGACACCGGGCCAGGTCGATGCGCGGGCGGCGGAAAAGGTCCTGGGCAAGCTGCTGGCGTGGGCGGTCGATGGCGCGCACTCGCCTGGCGTGGGCTTGCTGTCCGAGGCCCGTCGGCTGTTCGATGCGCGCAAGCTCTATTTCGGCCTCGAGGTGATCAAGGGCTCGAAACTGCGCCTGCTCGATGCCGAACAGGTGCAGGCGCGGGAGTACCTGCTGGCGGATGGCAAATGGGATTTTGACTACCGCATCCGCCTGCATCACAGTGACAACCCGTTCAGCCAGCGGGTGACCACCGGCTTCGACAGCGAGCGCTGGCTGACCGTCGAGCAGGACAAGCTGCTCAAGGTCATCCAGGCCAACCTCGACGAGGATATCCACGTGCAGGGCTATGCCGGGATCGGCAAGAGCTACCTGCTCGGCGCGCTGATGGAATGCCTGCCGCGTGGCCGGGTGCTGGCCCTGGCGCGCACACCGGCCAAGCTCGGTACCCTGCGTCGGCGCATGGGGCTGGATGCCCAGGCCAAGGTCGGCATGACCTTCGGCCAGTTCGCCCGGGCCCTGCTCAAGGATAACCGGCCGGTTTCCGCCCGGACGGCGCCGCGCGGCCCCGGCAAGCGCCGGCTGGCCGAAGAGCTGGGGATCGTCGGGCTGCGCCAATACGACGCCGAGCACGCCCTGGATATCTGCCTGGAAGTGCTGCGCAACTATTGCGAGTCGCGGGACTACAGCCTGTCCAACCGCCACCTGCCGCACTTTCGCCAGGCGCTGTCCAGCCTCGATGCCCAGGTGCTGCTCGAGTACGCCAGCCGCCTGTGGCGTTACCTGGAGGCGCAGCCGAGCTGGGGTACGCAGACCGGGTTCGAGGCGTTGCTGCTGCTCAAGCGCGCCAGCCTGGGTGGCTGCAGCGTGCCCGGGCGCTTCAGCCATGTGATCATCGACGAGAGCCAGGATGTGCCGGCCTCGCTGCTGCAGGTCATCGAGCGTGGCCGCCAGGTGCTGATCACCCTGGGCGACGAATACCAGAAGGCCAGCGGCGAGGTGGTCAGGCGCGAGCGTCAGGTGCGCCAGAAGGACATGGCCTTCGCCGTGCGCTCCGGGCCCAAGGTGGAGCGCCTGATCAACCCGTTGATCGGTGTGCACTCGAAAAAATCCAAGGTCGCGTTCGAGGCGGCGCGGCATGTCGATGTCGGCATCGAGCACTTCCCCGAAGGTTTTGTCCCGCCCGAGGGCTGCGTGGTACTGACTGCCTCGCGCTGGGACACGATGCGCTGGGCCATGGAGATGGCCGAGTCCAACTGCCTGCTGAACTTCCCCGACTGGCCGGACATGCGCCGTTTCATGGTCACCGCGATTGGCCTGTTCAGGTCGGCGTTCTATGCGCCGGGGCAGGACGCCGAAGGGCCGCATGGGTACTTCGCGCACCTGCTCGACTGGCAGCAGGTGCGCGAGTCCGAGCGTTTCGATGCCGCGTTCCAATGGGTCGAGGCGCGGCTGGAGGCGGGTTTCAAGCTTGCCGACCTGACCGGTCTGGATGCGCGCGTCGCCGCGCAGCCTGCCAGCCTCACGCTGTTGATGGCCGAGGAGGCCGGTGGCCTGGAGTTCGATAAGGTGCTGTTGACGCCGGAGCTGATGACCACCCAGCGCTTCAAGGACGCCTACGCCTTCGATGCGCGGATCTGCGCGGTGTACATTGCCCTGTCGCGGGCGCGGCGGCAGTTGTACCTGCCCTATGACGTGGAAGAGTGGATCAATTACCACAAGGGCCAGCCGTTCCGCGAGTTGCACGGCTACTGAACCCGCCGCCGTGCTCTGGTCTGGTGGGCCTCATCGCGGGGCCAGGCGACTCCCACGCTTGCCCCTGCTGGCCGACACTTGCATCAATCGCTGGAAGGTCGGGCACTGCAGGTGGTTCTCCTCGGGGCACACCGCCGCATGCCGCAGCCCTTTGCTCATCGCCTGCAGGCGCTTGATCTTCTGCTCGATCTCATCGGCCTTGGCCAGCAGCAGCGCTCGGTCGACCCGTTGCTCGTCCAGCATCGCCGCCACTTCGTCCAGCGAAAATCCCGCCGCCTGGCCCAGGGCGATCAGGGCCAGGCGTTCGGGCGTATCCGCCGGGAATTGCCGGCGTTGGCCGCGGCCAGCGAGTGATGTGAGCAAGCCCTTGTTCGTGTAGTAACGCAATGTCGACGCCGGCACTCCGGTGCGCCTGGCGACATCGGCAATGTCCATCGCGGCTCCCTTGACTTGAAGTTGACTTCAACTTGCATGCTGCTCGGCATCGACCTTTCCGTCAATCTGCCAAGGGCTTTTGTCATGAGCGTTTCTTCTCTCGTATTTTCCATTCTGCTGATCGGCATCGGCGCCACCCTGGTCATGGACCTGTGGACCCTGCTGCTCAGGCGCCTGGGCATTACCACCCTGAACTACGCGATGGTCGGGCGCTGGGCGGGCCACCTGTTCGCGGGGTGCTGGCGGCATGCGGCGATCGGCAAGGCTGCGCCGGTCAGGGGGGAACTGGCGTGGGGCTGGTTGCTCCATTACGCCACGGGGCTGGTTTTTGCGGCGCTGCTGGTGGCTATTGCAGGGGAGGGGTGGTTGCAGGGGCCGCTCCTGTGGCCCGCGTTGCTGTTCGGGGTGGTCTCGGTGCTGGTGCCGTTGTGTGTGGTGCAGCCCGCGTTTGGGGCGGGGTATTTTGCCAGCCGTACCCCGACGCCGCTCAGGAGTTGCCTGCGTAGCTTGGCCACGCATGGCGTGTTCGGTTTTGGGTTGTTCCTGAGTGCGGTAGTGCTGGCCGGGGTTCGGGGAGGGCTGACAGGCTAAACAGGTGTGTTTGGATCAATGGAGCCTGCGTCATGCTTGCCTTGGGTGAGGGCCTCCAGGTGTCCGCCGCAACCCCTGCAGCGCCTATCAGATCGAGCGCCGCCCGCGCGGCGCATCGCGGGACAAGCCCGCTCCTACATTTTTTGCAACGTGCCGAACCTGTCAGGCCATGGTTGCCCGCCTTGGTGCATGTCTTGAGACAGATGAGGCGGCAGTGGTGCCCACGCTGAAACCGTGTCGGACCAACAAGGCGGACCAGGTAATGGCACAGGATTGACTGGCCCGAAACAGATGTAGGAGCGGCCTTGCGCCGCGATGCGCCGCGCGGGCGGCGCTCGATCTGATAGGCGCTGCAACACTATCGTCGAGCACCTTGAAAGACCTGGCCGTCGGTATACCGCTGGACAATCCGCTGCATCTCCCCGGACTCCTTGATCCGCACCAGCGCCCTGAGCACACCTTGGGTCGGTAGTTGGGGATCATTGCGCACCATGCAGCCCAGCGCTTGCTCTTCCAGCACGGCCAAGGCTTGCAGGCGTTGCCCCGGCGGCAGGGAGCGGTTGTACCATTGCAATGACAACTGGTTGCTGATCGCGTGGCGAAAGCGTCCGGCCTGGAGCTTCTGCAGGGCCAGCAACTGGTTGCGGCTGTCCTCGCGTTGCAGGCGGCCCTGGCTGAACAGGGGTTCGAGGGTGGGGTAGGTGTAGCCGAGTACAGTGCCGATGGCCTGCGGCGGCAGTGCTTCCGGGTGGGTGGGGCCGCTGTCGCCGGGGCGGCCGATCAGCAGGTCACGCTGTTCGATGACGGGGATGCTCCACAGGAAGTCGCCCGGCCGGTCGGTCAGCCACTGGGTGGAGACGTAGCAGCGCACGTCGATTTCGCCGGCCTGCATCGCCTCCTGCAGGCGCAGGCGGGCCATCACGTGGTATTGCGGGCGGGCGTCGACCTCCCGGGCAATGGCCTGCATCAGCTCGAAAAGGATGCCTTCCACCGGTTGCTGGTCCTCGGTGCGCATCAACGGCATGCTCCAGCTTTCGGCGACGGAAAAGCGCAGCACCGGCGGGTGCGCCAGGCTTTGGGTGGTCCACAGCAACAGGATAGCCAGGACTCGCCGCACGCCTCATCCTCCCTGATCCGCCGTCCGTGTGCCCGCTACTGAGCTTAGTCGAGATCGGCAGGGTGCAATTTCGGCCCCGCTCCGCTAGCATTAGCGCTCTTTCCGCCCGCTCCGGTCACGATGGTTTTTTGATGAGTTATCAGGTTCTTGCACGTAAATGGCGTCCGCGCTCGTTCCGCGAAATGGTCGGCCAGACCCATGTGCTCAAGGCTTTGATCAACGCCCTGGACAACCAGCGCCTGCACCACGCCTACCTGTTCACCGGTACCCGGGGCGTGGGCAAGACCACCATTGCGCGGATCATCGCCAAGTGCCTGAACTGCGAGACTGGCATCACCTCCACGCCGTGCGGCACCTGTTCGGTGTGCCGGGAGATCGACGAGGGCCGTTTCGTCGACCTGATCGAGATCGACGCCGCCAGCCGCACCAAGGTCGAGGACACCCGCGAACTGCTCGACAACGTGCAGTACGCGCCGAGCCGCGGACGCTTCAAGGTCTACCTGATCGACGAAGTGCACATGCTCTCCACCCACTCGTTCAACGCCCTGTTGAAGACGCTGGAAGAGCCGCCGCCCTACGTCAAGTTCATCCTCGCCACCACCGACCCGCAAAAGCTGCCGGCGACCATCCTGTCGCGCTGCCTGCAGTTCTCGCTGAAGAACATGAGCCCGGAACGGGTGGTCGAGCACCTGACCCATGTGCTGGGCGCCGAGAACGTGCCGTTCGAGGACGACGCCCTGTGGTTGCTCGGTCGCGCCGCCGATGGTTCGATGCGCGACGCCATGAGCCTGACCGACCAGGCTATCGCCTTCGGCGAGGGCAAGGTGCTGGCCGCCGATGTGCGGGCGATGCTCGGCACTCTCGACCATGGCCAGGTGTACGGTGTGCTGCAGGCGTTGCTCGAGGGCGATGCCCGGGCATTGCTGGAGGCGGTGCGCGATCTGGCCGAACAAGGTCCGGACTGGAACGGCGTACTGTCGGAAATGCTCAACGTGCTGCACCGGGTGGCGATTGCCCAGGCCCTGCCCGAGGCGGTCGACAACGGCCAGGGCGACCGTGAGCGCGTGCTGGCGCTGGCCCAGGCCCTGCCGGCCGAGGATGTGCAGTTCTACTACCAGATGGGCCTGATCGGCCGACGCGACCTGCCGCTGGCGCCGGACGCGCGTGGTGGCTTCGAAATGGTCCTGCTGCGCATGCTGGCCTTCCGCCCGGCCGACACCGACGATGCACCGAAGCCGGTACTAAAGCCGGTGGGGATCAGCCAAGCCACAGCTGATCCGGCCCAACCGGTGGCAGCGGCGCCTGCGGTCGTGGCGCCGCCCGTTGCCGCCAGCCCTGTCGCTGAAACGGTCGCGCCGGAGCCCGTGGCTGAGCCATCTGTACAGCCAGAGCCGCCAGTCGTCGAAGTGCCGGCCGTTGCCGAGGTTATCGAGGCACCGCAACCGCAATCGGAACCAGAGCCCGAGCCGCAGCCCGTCGAGGAGGTCATCGACCTGCCGTGGGAGGAGCCCGTTGCCGCGCCGGCGCCGGTTGCGCCCGAGCCTGCACCTGCGGTCGAGGCCGCCAACCCGCAGCCGGACTACGACGAGCCGCCGTTCGATCCGTCGGCCTACAGCCCGGCGGGCATGGACCGCGACGACGAGCCGCCGGCGGACGAGGACTACTACACGCCCGACAGCGACCCGGCCGGCTTCAGCTACCTGGACGAGTTGGCCGAGCACGTGCAGGAAGAGGCGCCCGCCCAGGCGCCGGAGCCGCTGCCGGCGGCCATGCCCGCGAGCGGCCTCGCCCTGCAATGGCTGGAATTATTCCCACAGTTGCCTGTCTCCGGTATGACAGGCAACATCGCCGCAAACTGTACGCTGATCGCCGCCGATGGCGATGACTGGCTGTTGCACCTGGACCCGGGGCAGGGCGCGCTGTTCAACTCGACGCAGCAGCGCCGCCTGAACGACGCGCTCAACCAGCAGTTGGGTCGCGAGATCCGCCTGAAGATCGAGTTGATCCGCCCCGAGCAGGAGACCCCGGCCCAGGCCGCCTCGCGCAAGCGTGCCGAGCGCCAGCATGATGCGGTGGTGTCGATCGAGCAGGATCCGCTCATCCAGCAGATGATCCGGCAGTTCGGCGCGACGGTCAGGCAGGATACTATTGAGCCTGTAGACGCCCTGGCCAGCCAGGGCCAATGAACGGATAACCATGCGGCCCGCCTGTGCCGGGCCGCATCACATGACCCAATCGAGGTATACCCCATGATGAAAGGTGGCATGGCCGGCCTGATGAAGCAGGCCCAGCAGATGCAGGAAAAGATGCAGAAGATGCAGGAAGAGCTGGCCAACGCGGAAGTCACCGGCCAGTCCGGCGGCGGCCTGGTCAGCGTGGTGATGACCGGTCGCCACGACGTCAAGCGCGTCAGCATCGACCAGAGCCTGATGTCGACCGACGCCGACGACAAGGAAGTGCTCGAGGACCTGATCGCCGCCGCGCTGAACGACGCCGTGCGCAAGATCGAGCAGAGCAGTCAGGAAAAGATGGGCGGCATGACCGCTGGCATGCAGCTGCCGCCTGGTTTCAAGATGCCGTTCTGATCGGCTTCTGCTTCAAATGGGGAGCAACGACCCGACGGTCGTTGCTCCCTTGTTCATTCTGTTTCCTGAATTGGCAGGCCTGCACACATGAGCTTCAGCCCCCTGATCCGCCAACTGATCGACGCCCTGCGCATCCTGCCCGGCGTCGGTCAGAAAACCGCCCAACGCATGGCCCTGCAACTGCTCGAACGCGACCGCAGCGGCGGCACGCGCCTGGCCCAGGCCCTGAGCCAGGCCATGGAGGGCGTTGGCCACTGTCGACAGTGCCGGACCCTGACCGAGCAGGAGCTGTGCCCGCAGTGCGCCGATCCGCGCCGCGACGACAGCCAGCTGTGTGTGGTGGAGGGGCCGATGGATGTGTACGCGGTGGAGCAGACCGGCTATCGCGGTCGCTACTTCGTGCTCAAGGGGCACCTGTCGCCGCTCGATGGCCTGGGGCCTGAGGCCATCGGTATTCCGCAGTTGATGGCGCGGATCGAGGAGCAGGGCACCTTCAGCGAGGTGATCCTGGCCACCAACCCTACGGTGGAAGGGGAGGCGACGGCGCATTACATCGCCCAGCTGCTGGCCGAGAAGGGCCTGGCTGCCACGCGTATTGCCCATGGCGTGCCGTTGGGCGGGGAGCTGGAGCTGGTGGATGGCGGGACGCTGGCCCATGCTTTCGCGGGGCGCAGGCCGATTTCGCTGTAAGTCCATGTAAAGCATCGCGGGGCAAGCCCGCTCCCACGCAGATCAACCTGCGTGGGAGCGGGCTTGCCCCGCGAACATTCTGAACGCGAACTCAGTATTCGCTCAGGGAAAACTCGGTCAGGCAGAAGGTCGGCACCCCGGCCGCCTGCAGGCGGCGCGAGCCTTCCAGCTCCGGCAGGTCGATGATCGCCGCCGCCTCGAACACCCGGGCGCCGGTGCGGCGCACCAGGTTGGCCGCGGCCAGCAAGGTGCCGCCGGTGGCGATCAGGTCATCGAAGATCAATACCGAGTCGCCATCGCACAGGCTGTCGGCGTGCACTTCCAGGAAGGCTTCGCCGTACTCGGTCTGGTAACCCTCCGACAGCACGTCGGCCGGCAGCTTGCCCTGCTTGCGGAACAGGATCAGCGGCTTGTTCAGCTGGTGGGCGATGATCGAGCCGATCAGGAAGCCCCGCGCGTCCATGGCGCCGATATGGCTGAACTCGGCTTCGACATAGCGCTCGATGAACTGGTCGGCGACATAGCGCAGCCCGCGCGGCGACTGGAACAGCGGGGTGATGTCGCGGAAGATCACGCCCGGCTTGGGGAAGTCCACTACCGGGCGGATCAGGGCTTTGAGGTCGAAGGTGTCGCTGTACATGGGCGGGTATCCTGGAAAAACTCGGCGCCAGTATACCCCGTCCGCAGGGCAATCAGGCGTCCAGCGCACCACCGGCCAGCGCACACAGCTGGATCGGATCGAGGATGTGCACTTCCTTGCCCTCGGCCTTGAGCAGGCCGTTCTGCTGGAAGCGGGTGAACACCCGCGACACGGTTTCCACCGCCAGGCCCAGGTAGTTGCCGATCTCGTTGCGCGACATGCTCAGGCGGAACTGGTTGGCCGAGTAGCCGCGGGCACGGAAGCGTGCCGACAGATTGACCAGGAAGGTGGCGATGCGCTCGTCTGCGGTCTTTTTCGACAGCAGCAGCATCATCTGCTGGTCGTCGCGGATCTCGCGGCTCATCACTCGCATCAGCTGGCGGCGCAGCTGCGGCAGCTGCACCGACAGCTCGTCGAGGCGCTCGAAGGGGATCTCGCACACCGAGGTGGTTTCCTGGGCCTGGGCCGACACCGGATAGGCCTCGGTGTCCATGCCGGACAGGCCGACCAGCTCGCTGGGCAGGTGGAAGCCGGTGATCTGCTCTTCGCCGGCATCGCTGAGGCTGAAGGTTTTCAGGGCGCCAGAGCGGACCGCGTAGACCGAGCCGAAATTGTCACCCTGGCGGAACAGGAACTCGCCTTTCTTCAACGGGCGGCCGCGTTTGACGATTTCATCCAGTGCATCCATGTCTTCCAGGTTCAGGGACAGGGGCAGGCACAGGGGGGCCAGGCTGCAATCCTTGCAGTGGGCCTGGTTGTGTGGGCGCAGTTTTACTGGCTCGGACATTTCTTTCGATCCTTGTGGGAAAGCACACATAAGCCGTAAGGATAACCTGCGGCATGGGCTGTAGGCCAGTGTGCGCATTTTTGGTGCACGCTAGCGGCGGTGCGGAAGGGGTGTTCCGCTACCGTTCAACTGTCCATAGTGTGCCCCGAAAGGCGGGCTGTCCATGCGGTGAAACGCCTCAATCGCCTCAGATCACCCGGGAGAAACGCTGGCGATTCTGCTGCGCGAGGTAGGCGTCGAACACCATGCATACCGAGCGCGCCAGCAGGCGACCGGCTGGCAGGATGCGGATGCCTTTGCTGTCCAGGCTGATCAGGCCGTCGCGCTGCATGGCTTGCAGCTGTGGCCACAGCTCCTTGAAGTAGCCACGAAAATCGATGGTGAAGGCCTGCTCGAACGCCTCGAAATCCAGTTCGAAGTGGCAGATCAGTTGCTGGATCACCGCCCGGCGCAGGCGGTCGTCCTGATTGCAAAGAAGGCCGCGCTGGGTCGCCAGCTGGGCGGTGGAGAGCGTGTCCTGGTAGGTATTGAGGTCGCTGCTGTTCTGGCAGTACAGGTCGCCGATCTGGCTGATCGCTGACACGCCCAGGCCGATCAGGTCGCAGTGGCCATGGGTGGTGTAGCCCTGGAAGTTGCGCTGCAGGGTCCCTTCTTCCTGGGCAATGGCCAGCTCGTCGTCGGGCAGGGCGAAGTGGTCCATGCCGATGTAGCGGTAGCCGGCGGCGGTCAGTTGGTCGATGGTAGCGTGGAGCATTTCCAGCTTGGCCGCCGGCGCCGGCAGGTCGGCGCTGTCGATACGCCGCTGGGGCATGAAGCGCTCGGGCAGGTGTGCGTAGTTGAATACCGACAGACGGTCGGGCTGCAGGCGGATCACTTCCTCGACGGTGCGGGCAAAACCTTCCGGGGTCTGCTTGGGCAGGCCGTAGATCAGGTCGAGGTTGATCGAGCGGAACTGCAGGGTACGTGCCGCCTCGATCAGGGTGCGGGTCTGCTCCAGGCTCTGCAGGCGGTTGACCGCGCGTTGCACGGCCGGATCGAGGTCCTGCACGCCGAGGCTGACGCGGTTGAAACCCAGCTCGCGCAGCAGGCCCATGGTCGACCAGTCGGCCTCGCGCGGGTCGATCTCGATGCCGTAGTCGCCGGAGTCGTCGTCCAGCAGGTGGAAGTGCTGGCGCAGGGTGGCCATCAGCTGGCGCAGTTCGACATGGCTGAGGAAGGTCGGCGTGCCGCCGCCGAAGTGCAGCTGCTCGACCACCTGTTTCGGGTCGAGGTGGCAGGCGATCAGCTGGATCTCCTGCTCCAGGCGCTGCAGGTAGGGCGCGGCGCGGCCACGGTCCTTGGTGATGACCTTGTTGCAGGCGCAGTAGTAGCAGATGTTGGCGCAGAACGGCACGTGCACGTACAGCGACAGCGGGCGCGTGGCGCGGCGGCTTTCGCGCAGGGCGTGAAGCAGGTCGAACGAGCCCACTTCGCCGTGCAGTTGCACGGCGGTCGGATAGGAGGTGTAGCGTGGCCCGGCCAGATCGTAGCGACGAATCAGGTCGGCGTCCCAGCGTAGGTCGTCGAGCATGTGGGTGGTCCCCGGATAGAGCTGCAGTGTCCGGAGTCTAGGGGCGGATGTAAGAAGTCGTGTTGATTTGTATCAAGGTGAGTTGGCGGCCGTCGCGGGGCTGGCGTGGGAGCGGGCTTGCCCCGCGATCAATGCCCCATCAACCAATGCTGGTGAGGTCCGGGCAGTGTCCACAGGCCAAAGAGGATCACCAGCACGCCGCCGGCCATGCGCACCCCGCGCTTGCGCAGCAGGCGACCCACGCGCTCGGCGGCAAGCCCGGTGGCCAGCAGCACCGGCCAGGTGCCGACGCCGAACGCCAGCATCAGCGCCGCGCTGTGCAGCGCATCGCCCTGGCTCGCCGCCCACAGCAGGGTGCTGTACACCAGCCCGCACGGCAGCCAGCCCCACAGGGCGCCCAGCAGCAGGGCGCGAGGCAGGCTGGACACCGGCAGCAGGCGGGTGGCGATCGGTTGCACATGGCGCCACAGGCCGCGGCCGAGCGCCTCGATTCGGGTCAGGCCGCTCCACCAGCCGGCCAGGTACAGGCCCATGGCGATCAGCAGCAGTGCCGCGACAACGCGCAAGCCGATGGCCAGCGGGCTACTGGCCAGCGCCACGCCGGCAAGGCCCAGCAACAGGCCGGCGGCGGCATAGCTGAGGATGCGCCCGAGGTTGTAGGCCAGCAGCAGGCGCAGGCGGCGGCCGCGCTGTTCAGCAGGGATGGCCAGGGTGAGGGCGCCCATCAGGCCGCCGCACATGCCCAGGCAGTGGCCGCCACCAAGCAGGCCCAGGACCAGCGCCGAGCCCAGCAGTGGAATCAGTTCAGGCACGTGGCGCGGGGTCCTTGTCGTCGGGCTGTTCGTCCCCGGGCTTCACGGCGGCCTGGTGGCGCGGGTCCTGGTCATCGAACAGGATGCTGTGGGCCGGGCCTTCGAGGTCGTCGTACTGGCCGCTGTCCACCGCCCAGAAGAAGATGTACACGGCGACGCCGACCAGCAGCAGGGCGGCGGGGATCATCACGTAGAGGGCGGGCATAGCGGTTTCCTTTCGAGCGACGTCGGCTCGCGCGCGCCCGGCGCCGCCTCGGCGGGCAGCCGGGTCAGGCGCAGGGCGTTGAGCACCACGATCAGCGAACTGACCGACATGCCGATCGCCGCCCACACCGGGGTGATCCAGCCGAGCGCGGCGAACGGCAGCATGAGGCCATTGTACAGCGTCGCCCAGAGCAGGTTCTCGACAATGTTGCGGCGGGTCCGGCGAGCCAGGTCGAAGGCCTGCACCAGCGCCTGCAGGCGGTTGGACAGCAGCACCGCGTCGGCGCTGGTCTTGGCAAGGTCGGTGGCGCTGCCCATGGCGATGCTGATGTCGGCGGCGGCCAGTACCGGCACGTCGTTGACGCCGTCGCCGAGCATCAGCACCTTGCGTCCTTCGCCTTGCAGGGCCTTGAGGCGGGTCAGCTTGTCGTCCGGGCGCAGGCCGCCGATCGCCTGGTCGATGCCCAGTTGCGTGGCCACTTCAGCAACCATTGGCGAGCTGTCGCCGGACAGCAGCAGCGTTTGCCAGCCCCGGGCCTTGCAGGCGGCCACCAGATCCTGGGCGTCGTCGCGCAGGCGGTCGTCCAGTCCGAACCAGGTCAGCGGCCCTTGCCGGTCGCCCAGCAGCAGCCATTGCCCGCGTGGCTCCGGCACGGCGGGGACCTCGGCGCCGCTGAGGGCGCAGACGAAGGCGGGCTGGCCGATGCGCAGGCGCTGGCCGGCCAACTCGCCTTCCAGGCCCAGCCCCGGCATGGTGCTGACGCTTTCGGCGGCCTCGGCGGCGCGGCCAAAGGCGCGGGCGATGGGGTGCTCGGAGCGGTTCTCCAGCGCGGCGGCCAGCGCCAGGCACTGGTCGCCGTCCAGCCGGCCCAGTGGGCGCACGCTGCGCAAGGCCAGGCGGCCCTCGGTGAGGGTGCCGGTCTTGTCGAAGATCACCGTGTCGATCTGGTTCAGCCCCTCCAGTACATGCCCGCGGGTGACCAGCAGGCCGAGCTTGTGCAGGCTGCCGGTGGCGGCGGTAAGGGCGGTCGGCGTGGCCAGCGACAGGGCGCAGGGGCAGGTGGCGACCAGCATGGCCAGGACGATCCAGAACGCCCGGGGCGCATCAAGCTGCCACCAGACCACACCGATCACGGCGGCCGCCACCAGGGTGAACAGCAGGAACCATTGCGAGGCGCGGTCGGCGATTTCCGCCAGGCGCGGCTTTTCCGACTGGGCACGCTCCAGCAGACGGACGATGGCCGACAGCCGCGAGTCCTGGCCCAGGGCCTGGACTTCGACCGTGAGGGTACTCTCGACGTTGAGGGTGCCGCCGGTCACCCGGTCGCCGGCGCGGCGGGCCAGGGGCAGGTATTCGCCGGTGAGCAGCGACTCGTCGACGCTGGAGCGCCCGTCGACGATCAGCCCGTCGGCCGGGATCACCGCGCCGGGCAGCACCTGCACCCGGTCGCCGCACTGCAGTTCGCCAAGCAGGATGCGCTCGCCCTGGCCGTTGGCGTCCAGGCGCAGGCACGAGGCCGGCAACAGGTTGACCAGTTGCGCGGTGGCCGCCGCAGTGCGCTCGCGGGCCCGGCGCTCCAGATAGCGGCCGGTGAGCAGGAACAGGGCGAACATGCCGACGGTGTCGAAGTACAGCTCGCCGCTGCCGGTGATCGCGGTCCAGATCCCGGCGCAGTAGGCCAGGGCGATGGCCAGCGACACCGAGACGTCCATGGTCAGGTGGCGGGTACGCAGGTCGCGGGCCGCGCCCTTGAAGAACGGCGCGCAGCTGTAGAACACGATAGGGGTGGTGAGGAACAGCGCGACCCAGCGCAGGATGGTGTGCAGCTCGGGCGACAGGTCGATGTTGAATTCCGGCCAGGTGGCCATGGTCGCCATCATCGCCTGGAACCACAGCAGCCCGGCCACGCCCAGGCGGCGCAAGGCGCTGCGGTTTTCCCGGGCCAGCTGTTCGGCGGCCTGGTCGGGTTGGTAGGGGTGGGCGGCGTAGCCGATCTGGCGCAGCTCGGCCAGCAGCCTGGACAGCGGCAGTTGCTGGTCGTCCCAGCTGACCAGCAGGCGGTGGTTGGACAGGTTCAGGCGGGCGTCGTCGACGCCGGGAAGGTTGCGCAGGTGCTTCTCGATCAGCCAGCCGCAGGCGGCGCAGCTGATGCCCTCGACCATCAGGATGGTTTCGGCCAGCTCGCCTTCATGGCGAACGAACGTCTGTTGCACGTCGCTGCGGTCGTACAGCGCCAGTTCATCCTGGAGCTGGCGGGGTAGGGCTTCGGGGTTGGCGCTGGTGTCGCTGCGGTGCTGGTAGTAGTGCTCCAGGCCGCCGGCGACGATGGACTCGGCCACTGCCTGGCAGCCGGGGCAGCAGAACTGTCGCGGCTCGCCGAGGACCACGGCGGTGAAGCGGTTGCCGGCGGGGACGGGCAGGGCGCAGTGGTAGCAGGGGGTGGGTTGGGTCATCTTGGGTCTGTCTTTTGGCTTGGAATGGCCGGGGGCGCTTTGCGCCCCTTTCGCGGCACAAGGCCGCTCCTACAGAAGCACGCGTTCCCCTGTAGGAGCGGCCTTGTGCCGCGAAAGGGCTGCAAGGCAGCCCCGGCGGTGCGGCGGTTCATTGCTGGTGCTCGGCACCTTGCAACGCCTCATCCCCCAGCTGCAAGGTCACCCCATGCTCGACCTTCTCTTCCTCGAACAGTCGCCACACATGCTCATCCTGGCTGCCCAGCAGTTCGACGAAGCGCCGCCCCTGGACCTTGTCGTCGAGCTGGCCGACATAGCGGCCCTGTTCGGCGCGGATCAGCGGCACCTTGCGGTCCTTGTCCGGCTGGGTCGGTGAGATCAGGTTCAGCTCCAGCGTCTGCGGGTCGCTGTTGCCGGTCAGGCGTACTTCCACTTCGCCGGTCAGCTCGTCCAGGTGCACGCTGGCCTTGAGGTTGAGGGTCTGGGCCAGCAGTTCGCGGTCCAGCGAGCGGTTGATGCCCTTGCCGGCCTCGTAGTAGTTGTCGTTGACCAGGTTGTCCGGGTTGCGCACGGCAATGCTGACCATGGTCAGGCTCAGGCACACCGAGGTGGCCAGGATGCCGATGATGATCCAGGGCCAAAGGTGCTTGTACCAGGGGCTGGCGGCGGTGGCTGCAGGCATTGTTGGTGTTCTCTCTCAGCGGATCTGTGGGCCGATGAAGCGGCTCTTGGCTTCAACCTGGCTGGCGCTGTCGTCGGCGTCCTTGAGGATGAAGGTGATTTCGTTGGTGGTCGAGGGCAGTTGTTCCGGGGCGACCGACAACTGCACCGGCAGGTTGACGATGTCGCCGGCGCTCACGCGGATCTCACGCTGGCCTTCGAGCTTGAGGTCGGGCAGGCCGGCGGCGTCAAGCACGTAGACGTGGTCGCGCTGGTCCTTGTTCATCACCTTCAGGCTGTAGACGTTCTCGATCCGGCCCTGGGCGTTCTCGCGGTACAGCACGCGGTCCTTGGCCACGTCGAAACCGATCAGCGAACGGGTGGCGAAGGCGGTGGCCAGGGCGCCGATCATCACCAGCAGCACCAGGGCATAGCCGATCAGGCGTGGGCGCAGCATGTGGGTCTTCTGCCCGGACAGGTTGTGCTCGGTGGTGTAGCTGATCAGGCCCTTGGGGTAGTTCATCTTGTCCATGATGCTGTCGCAGGCGTCGATGCAGGCGGCGCAGCCGATGCACTCGATCTGCAGGCCGTCACGGATGTCGATGCCGGTGGGGCAGACCTGCACGCACATGGTGCAGTCGATGCAGTCGCCCAGGCCCTTGGCCTTGTAGTCGATGTCTTTCTTGCGCGGGCCACGGGTCTCGCCGCGGCGCGGGTCATAGGAGACGATCAGGGTGTCCTTGTCGAACATCACGCTCTGGAAGCGCGCATAGGGGCACATGTAGATGCACACCTGCTCGCGCAGCCAGCCGGCGTTGCCGTAGGTGGCCAGGGTGAAGAAGCCGACCCAGAAGTAGGCCCAGCCATCGGCCTGACCGGTGAAGAACTCGATGGCCAGCTCGCGGATCGGCGCGAAGTAGCCGACGAAGGTCATGCCGGTGACGAAGCCGATCAGCAGCCACAGGCCGTGCTTGGCCAGCTTGCGCAGGAACTTGTTGGCGCTCATGGGCGCCTTGTCCAGTTTCATGCGCTGGTTGCGGTCACCCTCGGTGACTTTCTCGCACCACATGAACACCCAGGTCCACACGCTCTGCGGGCAGGTATAGCCGCACCAGACCCGCCCGGCGTATACGGTGATGAAGAACAGGCCGAAGGCGGCGACGATCAGGATGCCCGAGAGCAGGATGAAGTCCTGGGGCCAGATGGTGGCGCCGAAGATGTAGAACTTGCGTTCCGGCAGGTTCCACCAGACGGCCTGGTGGCCGCCCCAGTTCAGCCAGACGGTACCGAAGTACAGCAGGAACAGCACCGCGCCACCGACCATCCGCAGCCTGCGGAAGATGCCGGTGAAGGCGCGGGTGTAGATTTTTTCGCGCGAGGCGTAGAGGTCGACGGAATCCTTCCCTTTGCTGGCAGGCGGGGTGACGTCATGTACCGGAATTTGCTTGCTCATCATCAAGTCCCACGGCAGTGGAGAAATGCCGCGGCCAGTGCGTGCCGGCCGCAGTCTCGCGCGTTCTGCTAGCGCTCTGCGGCCCATGATACGCCTGAGATGGCGCGTGCGGGGCGCGCTGCGACCTTTAGTCGCGTTGGGTTCGTGGTGTGAATCGTGTTATGGCGGGTGTCAATTGATTCAGGTCATGAGGCCTGCAGGAATTGTGCTGTCAGTGCCGGCCTCTTCGCGGGTAAACCCGCTCCCACAGGTTCAGTGAAGTACCTGTGGGAGCGGGTTTACCCGCGAAGAGGCCAGGCCTGCCTTACTCGGTCTTGGCCGGTTCCGCCTGATGCGACAAGCTGTACACATAAGCGGCCAGCAAGTGCACCTTGTCATTACCCTGCATCTGCGCCTGGGCCGGCATCTGCCCCTGGCGGCCATAGCGGATGGTCTGCTGCAACTGGGCGAAGCTCGAGCCGTAGATGAACGCCTGCGGATGGGTCAGGTTCGGCGCGCCCATGGCCGGGGTGCCCTTGCCTTCAGGCCCGTGGCAGGCCACGCAGTTGGTGGCGAAGATCTGCTGGCCCTTGGCCGGGTCGGCCTTGGCGTCCTCGGGCAGCTTGCGACCGTCAAGGTTGGTCAGCACGAAGGCCGCCACATCCGCCACGCCCTGCTCGCCGATCACCGTGGCCCAGCCCGGCATCACGCCGTGGCGACCGTTCATGATGGTGGTCTTGATGGTCTCCGGCTCACCGCCCCAGCGCCAGTCGCTGTCGGTCAGGTTGGGGAAGCCGTAGGCGCCGCGGGCGTCGGAACCGTGGCATACCGAGCAGTTGGAGGCGAACAGGCGCGCGCCCATCTTCAGGGCCTGCGGGTCCTTGGCCACATCCTCCAGCGGCATGGCGGCGAACTTGGCGAAGATCGGCCCGAAACGGGCGTCGGCCTTGGCCATTTCCTTTTCCCACTCGTGCACGCCGGTCCAGCCGGCCTGGCCGTTGGAGAACTCGGTCTTCTTGTCGTTGTCGACGTAGGCGTAGCCCGGCAGGATGCCTTTCCAGTTGCCCAGGCCGGGGTACAGCACCAGGTAGCCGAGGGCGAAGACGACGGTGCCGACGAACAGCCAGAACCACCATTTCGGCAGCGGGTTGTCGTACTCCTCGATGCCGTCGAAGGCATGGCCGACGACTTCGTCGGTAATCTCTTCGCGCTGGCCCTTGCGGGTCGACAGCAGCAGCCAGGTCAAGGCGAAGATGGTGCCCAGGGTCAGGACGGTGACGTACAGACTCCAGAAGGTTGTCATTGTTGTTTGCTCCTAGAAGCTTTTGCTTGCTCGACGTGCCGGGTGGCGTCTGGATCGTCCGCGAACGGCAATTGCGTCGCTTCGTCGAATTCCTGCTTGCGCCGCGGGCTGAACACCCACAGCGCCAGGCCCACGAAGGCCACCAGCACCACGACGGTGCCCAGGCCGCGAATCATCCCGATATCCATCAGCGTCACCGTTTGCTTTTGATGAGGGTGCCAAGGCCTTGCAGGTACGCGACGATGGCGTCCATCTCGGTCTTGCCCTTGACCGCGTCGCGGGCGCCGGCGATGTCTTCGTCGGTATACGGCGTGCCCAGGGTGCGCAGCACTTCCATCTTCTTGGCGGTGTCCTTGCCGTCGAGCTTGTTCTCCACCAGCCACGGGTACGACGGCATCTTCGATTCCGGTACCACGTTGCGCGGGTTGTACAGGTGGGCGCGGTGCCAGTCGTCCGAGTAGCGGCCGCCAACCCGGGCCAGGTCCGGGCCGGTGCGCTTGGAGCCCCACAGGAACGGGTGGTCCCACACGCTTTCGCCGGCCACCGAGTAGTGGCCATAGCGTTCGGTCTCGGCGCGGAACGGCCGGATCATCTGCGAGTGGCAGCCCACGCAGCCTTCGCGGATGTAGATGTCGCGGCCTTCGAGCTCCAGCGCGGTACGCGGCTTCATGCCCTCGACCGGCTTGTTGGTGACGTCCTGGAAGAACAGCGGGACGATCTGGGTGAGGCCACCGACGCTGACGGCGATGACCATGAAGAAGGCCATCAGGCCGATATTCTTCTCGACTGCTTCATGCTTCATCAGTGGGCTCCCACGACGACGATCTTGGCGGCTTCCTCAGCCTGAACCGGGTTGGCGGCGCGCACGGTACGGAACACGTTGTAGGCCATCAGCAGCATGCCGGAGGCGAAGAACGCACCGCCCAGGGCGCGGACGATGAAGCCCGGGTGGCTGGCCTGCAGGGCTTCGACGAAGGAGTAGGTGAGGGTGCCGTCGTCGTTGATGGCGCGCCACATCAGGCCCTGGGTGATGCCGTTGACCCACATCGAGGCGATGTACAGCACGGTGCCGATGGTGGCCAGCCAGAAGTGCGCGTTGATCAGGCCGACGCTGTGCATCTGCTCGCGGCCGTAGAGTTTCGGGATCATGTGGTAGACCGCGCCGATGGAAATCATCGCCACCCAGCCGAGGGCGCCGGCGTGGACGTGACCGATGGTCCAGTCGGTGTAGTGCGACAGCGAGTTGACCGTCTTGATGGCCATCATCGGGCCTTCGAAGGTGGACATGCCGTAGAACGCCAGCGACACCACCAAAAAGCGCAGGATCGGGTCGGTGCGCAGCTTATGCCAGGCCCCCGACAGGGTCATCATGCCGTTGATCATGCCGCCCCAGCTCGGCGCCAGGAGGATGATCGACATCACCATGCCCAGCGACTGCGCCCAGTCCGGCAGTGCGGTGTAGTGCAGGTGGTGCGGGCCGGCCCAGATGTACAGGGTGATCAGCGCCCAGAAGTGCACGATCGACAGGCGATAGGAGTAGATCGGGCGTTCGGCCTGCTTGGGCACGAAGTAGTACATCATCCCGAGGAAGCCGGTGGTGAGGAAGAAGCCCACGGCGTTGTGCCCGTACCACCACTGGATCATCGCGTCGGTGGCGCCGGCATAGGCCGAGTAGGACTTGAACAGGCTCACCGGCAGCGAGATGTGGTTGACGATGTGCAGCATCGCGGTGACCACGATGAAGGCGCCGTAGAACCAGTTGCCGACGTAGATGTGCTTGGTCTTGCGCTTGACGATGGTGCCGAAGAACACCAGGGCGTAGGTGACCCAGACGATGGCCAGCAGGATTGCCAGCGGCCACTCGAGCTCGGCGTATTCCTTGGTGGTGGTGAAGCCCATCGGCAGGGTGATCAGCGCGCCGACGATCACCGCCTGCCAGCCCCAGAAGGTGAAGGCGGCCATGCTGTCGGAGATCAGGCGGGTCTGGCAGGTGCGCTGCACCACGTAGTAGCTGGTGCCGAACAGGGCACAGCCACCGAAGGCGAAGATCACCAGGTTGGTGTGCAGCGGGCGCAGGCGGCCGAAGCTCGTCCATGGCAGGTCCAGGTTGAGCTGGGGCCATACCAGTTGCGAGGCGATGAAGACGCCGAGCCCCATGCCAAGGATCCCCCAGACCACCGTCATGATGGCGAACTGGCGGACGACCTTATAGTTATAAGCAGTCGGACTGATTGCAGTGCTCATTCTAAGGTTCCACGGTTTGGGTGTTCTTGTTGGTTGGTAAATCGGCGCCAGTATCGATAACCACCAGGGTTATGGCAACGCAAGGAAACCTGCGCCGACCCGTGTCCAGACCCTTTTCACCGCCGTCCCGCGGCTTTTGGGTTGGATGATTGTACACAAATAAATATTTGTAATGTGTACCGTTTTCCATGTTTTTCTGATCGTTTGGTCAAGCTTTTTAATCGGGGACGGGCACGCAAGGCGTCATCCCAAAGCCGCAGGCTCGTGAGCGTGGAGTCGAGGCGTGATGTCAGGCTGTGCACCACGTCTGTTCCGGTCGCTGCGAGCGGAGCCACTGTGGCAACAAGCTTAGTTGTGTTCGGAGGGGGTGCAAGGCGGGGAGGGGAGAGGGGGAGGTCTGTAGGAGATCACCAAACCCTTTGGGGCTGCACTCTCGCACAGGGAGCGGAGTTGCAGGCTTTTACAGCGTGGGAGCGGGCTTGCCCCGCGATGGCGTCGGTTCCGGCGATGAGGTCGTCAGGTTTGGCGCCATCGCGGGGCAAGCCCGCTCCCACGAGTGTTACTTGGCAGTCACTGTTTCAGCGGCCTGCTCCTGCGACAGGCTATACACATAGGCCGCCAGCAGGTGGACCTTGTCGTTGCCCTGGATGTCATGCTGCGCCGGCATCTGGCCCTGACGGCCATAACGGATGGTCTGCTGCAACTGGGCGAAGCTCGAGCCGTAGATGAACGCCTGCGGGTGGGTCAGGTTCGGCGCGCCCATGGCCGGGGTGCCCTTGCCTTCTGGCCCGTGGCAGGCCACGCAGTTGGTGGCGAACAGCTCCTTGCCCTTGGCCGGGTCGGCCTTGGCATCAGCCGGCAGGGTGCGACCGTCGAGATTGGTCAGCACGAACGCCGCCACATCGGCCACGCCCTGCTCGCCGATCACGGTGGACCAGCCCGGCATGATGCCGTGGCGGCCGTTCATGATCGAGGCCTTGATGGTCTCCGGCTCGCCGCCCCAGCGCCAGTCGCTGTCGGTCAGGTTGGGGAAGCCGTAGGAGCCCTTGGCGTCGGAGCCGTGGCACACCGAGCAGTTGGAGGCGAACAGCCGGCTGCCCATCTTCAGCGCTTGCGGATCCTTGGCCACTTCCTCCACCGGCATGGCGGCGTACTTGGCGAAGATCGGGCCGAACTTGGCGTCGGCCTTGTCCATCTCTTTCTGCCACTCGTCCACCTGGGTCCAGCCATTCTCGTAGCCGGGCAGGATGCCTTTCCAGTTGCCCAGGCCCGGGTAGAGGATCAGGTAGCCGACCGAGAACACCAGGGTGCCGACGAACAGCCAGAACCACCATTTCGGCAGCGGGTTGTCGTACTCCTCGATGCCGTCGAAGCTGTGGCCCATGGTCTGGTCGGTGGTGTCGCTGCTCTGGCCCTTGCGGGTGGCGAGCAGCAGCCAGGTCAGGCCGATCAGGCTGCCGATGGTCAGTACGCTGATGTACGTACTCCAGAAGGTGGTCATTGCCGGGTACTCCTCATTGCAGCAGGTTCCTGCCCGGCGGGGGGCAGGCGGTCGTCGACGAAGGGCAGCAGGCGCGCTTCGGCGAAATCACGGTCGCGGCGACGGTTGAACACCCAGAGCGACAGGCCGATGAAGGCGATCATCACCACCAGGGTGCCCAGGCCGCGGATCATGCCGATGTCCATTTCCATCGCACTCACCTCTTGTTCTTGATCGCGGTGCCGAGCACCTGCAGGTAGGCGACCAGCGCGTCCATCTCGGTCTTGCCCTTGACCGCGTCCTTGGCACCGGCGATGTCGTCGTCGCTGTAGGGCACGCCGAGGCCGCGCAGGACGCGCATCTTGACGTCGGTGTGGCTGTTGTCGACCTGCGCGGCCACCAGCCACGGATACGACGGCATCTTCGACTCCGGCACCACGTTGCGCGGGTTGTACAGGTGCGCACGGTGCCAGTCGTCCGAGTAGCGGCCGCCGACGCGGGCCAGGTCCGGGCCGGTACGCTTGGAGCCCCACAGGAACGGGTGGTCCCACACGCTCTCGCCGGCCACCGAGTAGTGGCCGTAGCGCTCGGTCTCGGCGCGGAACGGCCGGACCATCTGCGAGTGGCAGCCCACGCAACCTTCGCGGATGTAGATGTCGCGGCCTTCGAGCTGCAGGGCGGTGTAGGGCTTCATGCCCTCGACCGGCTTGTTGGTGACGTCCTGGAAGAACAGCGGGACGATCTGGGTCAGGCCGCCGATGCTGACGGCGAACACCATCAGCAGGGCCATCAGGCCTATGTTTTTCTCAACGACTTCATGGTTCATCAGGCTCTACTCCTCAAGCCAGCTGGGCGTTGGCGGTGGCTTGCTCGGCGGCCGGGGCGCGCACGGTGCGCCAGGTGTTCCAGGCCATCAGGAACATGCCGCTGAGGAAGATCACGCCGCCGACGAAGCGCACGACGAAGCCTGGGTGGCTGGCCACCAGGGTTTCGACGAACGAGTAGGTCAGCGTGCCGTCGCTGTTGACCGCGCGCCACATCAGGCCCTGGGCGATGCCGTTGACCCACATCGAGGCGATGTAGAGCACGGTGCCGATGGTGGCCAGCCAGAAGTGCGCGTTGATCAGCCCGAGGCTGTACATGCGCTCCTTGCCGAACACTTTCGGGATGGTGTGGTACAGCGCGCCGATGGAGATCATCGCCACCCAGCCGAGGGCGCCGGCGTGGACGTGACCGATGGTCCAGTCGGTGTAGTGGGACAGGGCGTTGACCGTCTTGATGGCCATCATCGGGCCTTCGAAGGTGGACATGCCGTAGAACGCCAGCGAGACGACCAGGAAGCGCAGGATCGGGTCGCTGCGCAGCTTATGCCAGGCGCCCGAGAGGGTCATCATGCCGTTGATCATGCCGCCCCAGCTCGGGGCCAGCAGGATCAGCGACATGATCATGCCCAGCGACTGCGCCCAGTCCGGCAGCGCGGTGTAGTGCAGGTGGTGGGGACCTGCCCAGATGTACAGGGTGATCAGTGCCCAGAAGTGCACGATCGACAGGCGATACGAGTACACCGGACGTTCGGCCTGCTTGGGCACGTAGTAGTACATCATCCCCAGGAAGCCGGCGGTCAGGAAGAAGCCCACGGCGTTATGGCCGTACCACCACTGCACCATGGCATCGGTGGCGCCGGCATACAGCGAGTAGGACTTGGTCAGGCTGACCGGCACTTCCAGGTTGTTGACGATGTGCAGGATCGCCACGGTGAGGATGAAGGCGCCGAAGAACCAGTTGCCCACGTAGATGTGCTTGGTGTTGCGCTTCATCAGCGTGCCGAAGAACACCACGGCATAGGCCACCCAGACGATGGTGATCAGGATGTCGATCGGCCATTCCAGTTCGGCGTATTCCTTGGTGCTGGTGTAGCCCAGCGGCAGGCTGATCGCCGCCAGCAGGATCACCAGCTGCCAGCCCCAGAAGGTAAACGCGGCCAGGCGTGGCGCGAACAGGGTGGTCTGGCAGGTGCGTTGCACCGAATAATAGGAGGTGGCGAACAGGGCACAGCCGCCGAAGGCGAAGATCACCGCGTTGGTGTGCAAGGGTCGCAGGCGGCCGAAGCTGGTCCACGGCAGGTCGAGGTTGAAGGCGGGCCAGGCGAGCTGGGCGGCAATGAAGACGCCGAGCCCCATCCCGACGATGCCCCACACCACCGTCATGATGGCGAATTGGCGGACCACCTGGTAGTTGTAGGCGGTACTGCTGGTTGTGTTCATGTATGGGTTCCCATCCACGGTTATAGGCAGGCTAAACAGCGAGGCAAGCATGATTAATGGGCAAAGTGCCGGTATTGACGGGGATCAATGGGCGAAGATCGGAAATGTCCCAGGCTTGCGCTGCGATCCTCCGAAAATGGCGGAGGATCGCGGCATTTCCAGCTGCCTGATCCTGGCCCATGGCGCCGGTGCGCCAATGGACAGCGGGTTCATGGAGGACATGGCGCAAAGGCTGGCGGGGCAAGGGGTAGGGGTGGTGCGCTTCGAGTTTCCGTACATGGCCGAGCGGCGCCTGAACGGTGGCAAGCGACCGCCCAATCCGCAGAAGGTGTTGCTCGAATGCTGGCGGACTGTATACGACCAGCTGCGACCATTGGTCGCAGGGCGGTTGGCTGTCGGCGGCAAGTCCATGGGCGGGCGCATGGCCAGCTTGCTGGCAGACGAACTGGGCGCCGATGCGCTGGTCTGCCTGGGGTATCCGTTCTATGCCGTGGGCAAGCCTGAGAAGCCACGGGTGGAGCACCTGGCCGGGCTACGCACGCGCACGCTGATCGTGCAGGGCGAGCGGGATGCCCTGGGCAATCGTGAGGCGGTGCAAGGATATGAGCTATCGCCGGCGATCGAGGTGAGCTGGCTGGTGGCGGCCGATCATGACCTCAAGCCGTTGAAGGCGTCGGGGTTCAGCCATGAGCAGCACATGCAGGCGGCGGCGCAGCGGGTGGCGGCTTTCCTGAAAGATTGATGCAGCCTTCTTCGCGGGTAAACCCGCTCCCACAGGGACGGTGCAATGCTCGAACCCTGTGGGAGCGGGTTTACCCGCGAAGAGGCCGGTGCAGGCTATCGCTTAGTCGCGATACTCGCACAGGTAAGCGGTATCCACGGCGACCTTCAGCTGGAACTTGCTGTCGGCGGCCACGTTGAACTTGTCGCCAGCATTGAAGGTTTCCCAGTTGTCGCTGCCCGGCAGCTTCACGCTCAGGGCGCCGGAGACCACGTGCATGATCTCGCGCTTGGCGGTGCCGAACTCGTATTCGCCCGGGGCCATCACGCCCACGGTGGCCGGACCTTCCTTGCCTTCGAAGGCGATCGACTTGACGGTGCCATCGAAGTACTCATTGACCTTGAACATCGGGCGACTCCTGAAAAAGGACTGAAAAAAGGGCTGGCCAGTATGCCCAAGGCCCGCCCCTGCGTCATCTGTTTCAGGCGCTGCCCGGCGGCAGGCTCAGGGGCAGCAGGCGTGCGGTGTTGCGGGCGTCTTCCAGGGCCCGGTGCTGTTGCCCGGAAAACTGCAGGCCGGCCAGTTGCAGGGCGCTGTTCAGGCCTGCCGGGCGCTGCAGGTGGCGGGCCTTGGCGAAGCGTTGCTTGAGGTTGATGTGCGGCAGTTGCTCGAGCAGGCTGCGCACATGGTGCGCCTGCCATTCCTGCAGCAGCTGCTTGCGATCGTAGTCGCCCCAGCTGACCCAGGCCTGCAACTGTGCCTGGTGATGGCCCAGCCAGCGTTCGAACGCGGCCCAGACCTCGGGGAAGGGCGCAGCCGCATCGACCTCGGCCTGGCCGATGTGGGTCAGCTCGCAGCAGAAGGGGGTCAGCTGCGGCCGCCGCCGGGGCCGTACGAAGCGCTGGAAGTGGTCGACCTCGCGCCCATCGCGGGTGACCAGGCTTGCGCCGATTTCAATGATTTCCATCTCCGTGACCGGCCAGCCGCCGTCGTCGGTGGTGGCTTCCAGGTCGATCACCAACCAATGGCCCATGCCAGGCTCCCTATCAATGCAGAAAAGCCTGCGCGCTCGCCGGGGCGCGTGCGCAGGCCAGTAGAGCGTAGCCAAACTCGAGGCCCACGACATCCCCTGGCACTTTGGCATATTCGGCGGTTGTGCCTGTGCGGGAAAACGCCTAGCTTAGGCGCATTCAGGCCTTTACCCGTGATGAGTGTCCCGACTTGACTCCACTGCCCAATGCCAAGCTGTCGTCCGCCCTGTTGCTGTTCGCGACGGTTTTGCTGAGTGCTGCGGCGCAGGCCGAGGTGGTGCGGGAAGTGAAGATCGGGGCGGCGCATTTCCCGCCCTACACCGTGCGCCCGGAGCAGGGTGCCGATACCGGCCTGCTGCCGCAGTTGGTGGAATCGCTCAATCGCTCGCAGTCCCTGTATCGTTTCGTCCTGGTGCCCACCTCGATTCCCCGGCGTTTCGGCGATTTCCAGCAGGGCCGCACCGACATGGCGATCTTCGAGAATCCGCAGTGGGGCTGGCAGGAGATCGAGCACAAGGCGGTGGACATGGGGCTGGAGGATGCCGAGATCTTCGTCAGCCGCCAGCAGGCCGGGCGTGACCAGCATTACTTCGACGACCTCGAGGGCAAGCGCCTGGCGCTGTTCAATGGCTACCACTACGCCTTCGCCGATTTCAACGCGGACCCGGCCTGGCTGAAGAAGCGCTACCGCGCCACGCTGACCTATTCCCACGACAGCAACCTGAACATGGTCGAGCGCGGGCGTGCCGACATCGCCCTGGTCACCCGCTCGTACCTGAGCGACTTCCTCCAGCGCAACCCGGACAGCGCCGGCCAGTTGTTGGCGTCGCAACGGGTCGATCAGGTCTACCATCACTACGCGCTGCTGCGCCCGGGTGCGGCCATCAGCCCCGAGGCCTTCGCCAGCCTGTTGCGCCAGCTGCGGGAAAATGGCGAACTGCTGCGCATCTTCAAGCCCTACAAGATCACCGTCGAAGCGCCGCACGACTAAATTTCGGCGAAGTTGCCGCGTATTCAGTAATGAGCGTGCAGGATTCTGCAGTGCCCGAGGCAAAGGCGTGCTCCTGTGGGAGCGGCTTCAGCCGCGAACACCGGCGCAGCCGGTGCCAGGCGCCGCGTTGGATTCTTCGCGGGTAAACCCGCTCCCACAGGGTCCAGCAGAATCGATGGAGAACAGCTCAGCCCAGGCGACTGCTCTTGCGGCAATGGATCAGCGCATCGCGGATCATGAAGTTGACCAGCGTCGGCGACACCCCCAGCTCCTTGGCGATGTCCTTCTGTGGCACGCCATGCAGGCGGTACATCTCGAAGGCGTAGCGGGTGCGCTTGGGCAGTTCGTCGAGGGCGTCGGCGATGTGCTCCAGGGCGGCGAGATTGATGTGGGTGGCTTCAGGCGAGGCGTTCTGGATGACCACGTTCATCCCTTCCTCTTCGCTGCCGGTGTATTTCAGCTCCATGGCCTGCTTGCGGTAGTGATCGATGGCCAGGTTGCGCACGATCTGGAACAGGTAGCTGAGCTGGGCCTTGAATGAAGAGGTGATCTGCGGGGCGGCGCTGAGCCTGAAGAAGGCGTCCTGCACCACATCCTCGGCGCGGGAGCGGCAACCGGTGATGCGCGCCGCGATCTTCACCAGGATGCTGCGGTTGTCGACGAATGCCTGGAGTAATGGTGAATCGCACTTACTTGTGGATAGTTGTTCCGCCATGGAAATCACCTTGTCTCGAAGAGGAGTGGGAGCGCACCCCTGAGGGAGGCTTCCTACGACGTGCGACAAACTATTCGTAATGATAATGATTGTCAAATACGAAAGTTAATGAGTTTTGATCCATTTTAGTTCTAAGCTCCAGGCTGTGAACGGCTTCACTCCATCCCTCTGCGCCCGGCCTTCCCGGGCCGTCCGACGGGCCTAATTTCTTCCCAGGCCCATCCGTTCCCCTGTGTACATCTCGGCTGCCGAACACTGCCCGCCTGTCGTGCGCGGGCCAGTCAGGCGCGACTCACCCAGACACTGGCAGGAACATTCCATGACGGACGCCTTCGAACTCCCGCACTCGCTGGTCCAGGCCCTGGCGCAGCGCGCCGCCCAGACCCCTGAGCGCATTGCCTTGCGCTTCCTGGCCGACGCGCCCGGCGAGCAGGCGGTGCTCAGCTACCGGGACCTCGACCAGCGCGCGCGGACCATCGCCGCGGCGTTGCAGGCCCGGGCCGGGTTCGGCGAGCGCGCCGTGCTGCTGTTCCCCAGCGGCCCGGACTATGTCGCGGCCTTCTTCGGCTGCCTGTATGCCGGGGTGATCGCCGTGCCGGCGTATCCGCCGGAGTCTTCGCGTCAGCATCACCAGGAGCGCCTGCTGTCGATCATCGACGACGCCGAGCCGCGCCTGCTGCTGACGGTAGAAGCGCTGTGTGACAGTTTGCAGGGCCTCGAAGCCCTGGCAGGGGCCAACGCCCCGGGCCTGCTGGCAGTGGATCGCCTGGACCCGCAGTTGGCCGGGCAGTGGCGCGAGCCTGAGCTCAAAGGCAATGACATCGCCTTCCTGCAGTACACCTCCGGCTCCACCGCGCTGCCCAAAGGCGTGCAGGTCAGCCATGGCAACCTGGTGGCCAACGAGCAACTGATCCGCCAGGGCTTCGGCATCGACCTGAACCCGGACGACGTGATCGTCAGCTGGCTGCCGCTGTACCACGACATGGGCCTGATCGGCGGCCTGTTGCAGCCGATCTTCAGTGGCGTGCCCTGCGTGCTGATGTCGCCGGGCTACTTCCTCGCCCGGCCGCTGCGCTGGCTGCAGGCGATCAGCGAATACGGCGGCACCATCAGCGGCGGCCCGGACTTCGCCTACCGCCTGTGCAGCGAGCGGGTCAGCGAGGCCGCAATCGCCGGCCTGGACCTGAGCCGCTGGCGCGTGGCCTATTCCGGTTCCGAGCCGATCCGCCAGGACAGCCTCGACACCTTCGCCGAAAAATTTGCCGCCTGTGGCTTCGACGCCAGCAGTTTCTTCGCCAGCTACGGCCTGGCCGAGGCCACCCTGTTCGTCAGCGGCAGCCGCCGTGGCCAGGGCATCGGCGCCCTGGAACTGGATGCCGAGGCCTTCGCCGCCAACCGTGCCGAGCCGGGCAAGGGCAGCGTGCTGATGAGCTGCGGCTATCCGCAGCCGGGCCACGCGGTGCGCATCGTCGAGCCGCAACAGCTGCAGGTGCTGGCTGACAACCAGGTGGGCGAGATATGGGCCGGTGGCCCGAGCGTCGCCCTGGGTTACTGGCGCAACCCCGAAGCCAGCGCCCGTACCTTCGTCGAGATGGACGGCCAGACCTGGCTGCGCACCGGCGACCTGGGCTTCATGCGCGACGGCGAGGTGTTCGTCACCGGGCGCCTGAAGGACATGCTCATCGTCCGTGGCCAGAACATCTACCCGCAGGACCTGGAAAAGACCCTGGAGCGTGAGGTCGAGGTGCTGCGCAAGGGGCGTGTGGCGGTATTCGCCGTCGACGACCAGGGCGAGGAAGGCATTGGCGTGGCGGTGGAGATCAGCCGCAACGTGCAGAAGGCGCACACGCCCGAGGCGCTGATCAACACCCTGCGCCGGGTCATCGCCGACGCCTGCCGCCAGGCGCCGGCCGTGGTCCTGCTGCTCAACCCCGGCGCGCTGCCCAAGACCTCCAGCGGCAAGCTGCAGCGCTCGGCCTGCCGCCTGCGCATGAACGACGGCAGCCTGGATATCTATGCGCGGTTCCCGACGGCGCAAACGGAGCAGGGTAATGGCGTGGCTGGGGACGACCTGCAGGCACGGATCGCTGGCATCTGGCGTGAGCTGCTCAAGGTCGAATCGGTGGCGGCGGACGATCACTTCCTGCTGCTGGGCGGTAACTCCATCGCCGCCACCCAGGTGACCGCGCGCCTGGGCGACGAGCTGGGCCTGCAACTGAGCCTGCGCATCCTGTTCGAAGCACCGACCCTGGCCGAGTACAGCGCCGCCGTGGCGGCCATCCTCGCCGAAGGCGGCAGCGCCGCCGGCGTCATCCACAACCAGGACCGCGACCAGGCGTTGCCGCAGTCCCTGGCGCAGAATCGCCTGTGGCTGTTGTGGCAACTGGAGCCGCAGTCCGCCGCCTACAACATCCCCGCCGGCCTGCACCTGCGCGGCGAGCTGGACGAAGCGGCGCTGCTGGCGAGCTTCCAGTCCCTGGTCGCCCGCCACGAATCCTTGCGCACGCTGTTCGACGAGGTCGACGGCCAGGCCGTGCAGCGCATCCTGCCGGACCCGTCGTTCACCCTGCGCCATCTGGACCTCGAAGGGCTGTCGCCCGCCGAAGTGGCCGCGCGCCGTGAGGACGAGGCGCAGCAGCCGTTCGACCTGCGCCAGGGCCCGCTGCTGCGGGTGACCCTGGCGCGCCTGGACGACGAAGAGCACCAGCTGTGGGTGACCCTGCACCACATCGTCGCCGACGGCTGGTCGCTGAATATCCTGCTGGATGAGTTCGCCCGCCTGTACGCCGCCCAAGGCCAGGCCGTGCAACTGCCCGAACTGACGCTGGGCTACGCCGACTACGGCCAGTGGCAGCGCCAGTGGCTGGCCGACGGCGAGAGCGCCCGTCAGCTCGACTACTGGAAGAACACATTAGGTGATGAACTGCCGGTGCTCGACCTGTGCACCGACCAGCCCCGCGCCAGCCAGCAGCACACCCGCGCCGCGCGCCACAGCCTCAAGGTGCCGGCGGCGCTGACCAGCGCCCTCAAGGACCTGGCCCGCGACCAGCAGGCCAGCCTGTTCATGGTCCTGCTGGCCGGCTGGCAGGCCCTGCTGCACCGCTACAGCGGCCAGGGCGACATCCGCGTCGGCGTGCCCAACGCCAACCGCCCGCGCCTGGAAACCCAGGGCATGGTCGGCTTCTTCATCAACACCCAGGTGCTGCGCGCCGAACTCGACGGCCGCCTGCCGTTCGCCGGGCTGCTGGCCCAGGCGCGCCAGGCTACCCTGGAAGCCCAGGCCCATCAGGACCTGCCGTTCGAGCAACTGCTCGAAGCGCTGCCGCAGGCCCGTGAACAGGGCCTGTTCCAGGTCATGTTCAACCACCAGCAGCGCGACCTGTCGGCCCTGCGCCGTCTGCCCGGGCTGCTGGCCGAAGAGTTGCCGTGGCACAGCCGCGAGGCCAAGTTCGACCTGCAGCTGCACAGCGAGGAAGACCACCAGGGCCGCCTGACGCTGGCCTTCGACTACGCCGCCGGGTTGTTCGAGGCGGCCACCGTCAAGCGCCTGGCCAGCCATCTGCTGGCCTTGCTCGAGCAGGTCTGCGCCGAGCCGCAACTGGCCCTCGGCGAGGTGCGCCTGCTCGACGAGCAGGGCCGCGCGCAACTGCTCGGCTGGGGGCAGGCGCCGATGGCGAGCGCGCCGCGGCTGCTGGTCGAGCAACTCAATGAACAGGCCCGCCTGACCCCCGAGCACACCGCGCTGGTGTGGGAGGGCGGCCAGCTCAGCCATGCCGAGTTGCACCAGCAGGCCAACCGCCTGGCCCATTACCTGCGCGACAAGGGCGTCGGCCCGGACACCTGCGTGGCCATTGCCCTCGAGCGTTCGCCGCAGCTGCTGATCGGCCTGCTGGCCATCCTCAAGGCCGGCGCCGCCTATGTACCGCTGGACACCGACTACCCGGCCGAGCGCCTGGCCTACATGCTGGCCGACTGCAAGGCCGGCCTGCTGCTCAGCCACGCCAGCCTGCTCGACAAGCTGCCGCAGGTGGACGGCGTCAGCGCCATCGCCCTCGACCAGCTGCACCTGGACAGCTGGCCGAGCCAGGCCCCCGGCCTGCACCTGCACGGCGACAACCTTGCCTACGTGATCTACACCTCCGGCTCCACCGGCCAGCCCAAGGGCGTGGGCAACACCCACGCGGCCTTGGCCGAACGCTTGCAGTGGATGCAGCAAACCTACGCGCTGGACGCCAGCGACGTGCTGATGCAGAAGGCGCCGATCAGCTTCGACGTGTCGGTGTGGGAGTGCTTCTGGCCGCTGGTCACCGGTTGCCAGCTGGTGCTGGCCGGCCCCGGCGAGCACCGTGACCCGCAGCGCATTGCCCAGCTGATCCAGCAACACGGGGTGACCACGCTGCACTTCGTGCCGCCGCTGTTGCAGGTGTTTGTCCAGGAGCCGCTGGCCGCTGGCTGCACCAGCCTGCGCCGGCTGTTCTCCGGTGGCGAGGCGCTGTCTGCGGCCTTGCGTGACCGCGTGCTGCAACTGCTGCCGCAAGTGCAACTGCATAACCGCTACGGCCCGACCGAAACCGCCATCAACGTCACCCATTGGCACTGCCAGGCGAGTGATGGCGAACGCTCGCCCATCGGCCGCCCGCTGGGCAACGTGCTGTGCCGGGTGCTGGACGACGAATTCGAGTTGAGCGCGCCGGGCGTGCCCGGCGAGCTGTGCCTGGGGGGCGCGGGCCTGGCCCGTGGCTACCTCGGCCGCCCGGGGCTGACCGCCGAGCGTTTCGTGCCCCAGCCCGATGGCGACGGCGCGCGCCTGTACCGCAGTGGCGACCGTGCCCGCTGGCATGTGCAGAGCCAGGCCCTGGAGTACCTGGGCCGCCTCGACCAGCAGGTGAAGGTGCGCGGTTTCCGCGTCGAGCCCGAGGAAGTGCAGGCGGTGCTGCTGGCCCAGCCGGGTGTTGCCCAGGCCCTGGTGCTGATTCACCAGGACGCCGTTGGCGCCCAACTGGTGGGTTACTACAGTGGCATCGAGCAGAGCGACGCGCTGCTGGCCGCGCTGGCGGAGTGCCTGCCGGCCTACATGGTGCCGGCCCAGCTCATCCACCTGGCGCAGATGCCCCTGGGGCCGAGCGGCAAGGTCGACCGCAGGGCGCTGCCGGCGCCGGTCTGGCAGCAACGTGAGCATGTCGAGCCGCAAAGCGCGCTGCAGCAGCAGGTCGCGGCGATCTGGCGCGAGGTGCTGAACCTTCCGCAGGTTGGCCTGCAGGACGATTTCTTCGCCCTCGGCGGCCACTCGCTGCTGGCCACCCAGATCGTCTCGCGTACCCGCCAGGCGCTGGATGTCGAGCTGCCGCTCAAGGCCCTGTTCGACGCCAGCGAACTGGGCGCGTTCTGCGCCGAGATCGCCCGCCTGCAAGGCAGCGGCGAGCGTAACCGGCAAGGCGTCATCGCCCGTGTCGACCGCCGCCAGGCCGTGCCACTGTCGTACTCGCAGCAGCGCATGTGGTTCCTCTGGCAGATGGACCCGCACAGCCCCGCCTACAACGTCGGCGGCATGGCCCGCTTCCAGGGACCGCTGCACGTGGACGCCTTCGAGCGTGCCCTGCAGGCGCTGATCGTGCGCCATGAAACCCTGCGCACCACCTTCCCCAGCATCGACGGCAAGCCGTACCAGTGCGTGGCCGACGACAGCCACCTGCAACTGCACTGGCACGACTTCAGCGCCCTGGCCGACGAAGCCCGCCAGCAACGCCTGCAGCAACTGGCCGACGACCAGGCGCACCAGCCGTTCGACCTGGAGCGCGGCCCGCTGCTGCGCGCCTGTCTGGTCAAGGCCGGCGAGCGCGAGCACTACTTCGTCCTGACCCTGCATCACATCGTCACCGAAGGCTGGGCCATGGACATCTTCGCCCGTGAACTGGGCGAGCTGTACGAGGCTTTCGTCGACGAGCGCGAGTCGCCGCTGGCGCCGCTGCCGGTGCAGTACCTCGACTACAGCGTCTGGCAGCGCCAGTGGCTGGAAGGCGGCGAGGGCGCCCGTCAGCTGGCCTACTGGAAAGACCGTCTGGGCGAGGAGCATCCGGTGCTGGCGCTGCCGGCCGACCGTCCGCGCCCGGCAGTGCAGAGCCACCGCGGCGAGCTCTTCCGCTTCGACCTGGATCCTGCGCTGGTCAAGCGCGTGCATGCCTTCAACAGCCAGCGCGGCCTGACCCTGTTCATGACCATGACCGCCACCCTGGCCACGCTGCTGCACCGCTACAGCGGCCAGCGCGACCTGCGCATCGGCGCGCCGGTGGCCAACCGCATCCGTCCGGAAAGCGAAGGGCTGATCGGCGCCTTCCTCAACACCCAGGTGCTGCGCTGCGAGCTGGACGGGCAGATGAGCGCCGGCGCGTTGCTCGACCAGGTGCGCCAGACCATCATCGACGGCCAGTCGCATCAGGACCTGCCGTTCGAGCAACTGGTCGAGGCCCTGCAGCCGCCGCGTTCGAGCGCCTACAACCCGCTGTTCCAGGTGATGTGCAACGTGCAGCGCTGGGCCTTCCAGCAGAGCCGTGAGCTGGTGGGCATGCAGGTGGACTACCTGGTCAACGACGCCAGCGCCACCAAGTTCGACCTGTACCTGGAGGTCACCGACCTCGATGGCCGCCTGGGCTGCTGCTTCACCTACAGCCGCGACCTGTTCGACGAACCGCGTATCGCCCGTATGGCCGAGCACTGGCAGCAACTGCTGGTGGCGTTGATCGACGACCCGCAACAGCGCCTGTGCGAACTGCCGATGCTGGCCGAGGCCGAACAGCAGGTGCTGATCGGTCAGCTCCAGGGCGAGCAGGACTTCGAGCTGAACCAGACGCTGCACGGGTTGTTCGCCGCCCAGGCCGAGCGTACCCCGCATGCCCTGGCCCTGACCTTTGCCGGCCAGCACCTGAGCTACGCCGAGCTCGACCAGCAGGCCAATCGCCTGGCCCGCGCCCTGCGCGAGCGCGGCGTAGGCCCGCAGGTGCGGGTAGGCCTGGCGCTGGAGCGCTCGCTGGAGATGGTGGTGGGCCTGCTGGCCATTCTCAAGGCCGGTGGCGCCTACGTGCCGCTGGATCCGGAATACCCGCTCGACCGCCTGCGCTACATGATCGAGGACAGCCGCCTTGGCCTGCTGATCGGCCAGCGGGCGCTGCTCGACACCCTGGGCGAACTGCCGCCAGGTGTCGCGCGCTGGAGCCTGGAGGACGATGCCGCGAGCCTGTCCGCCTACAGCGACGCCGCCCTGGACAACCTCAACCTGACGCAGCACCAGGCTTATCTGATCTACACCTCCGGCTCCACCGGCAAGCCCAAGGGCGTGGTGGTCAGCCACGGTGAAATCGCCATGCACTGCAAGGCGGTGATCGCCGAGTTCGGCATGCGCAGCGACGACTGCGAGCTGCATTTCTATTCGATCAACTTCGACGCCGCCAGCGAACGCCTGCTGGTACCGCTGCTGTGCGGCGCCCGCGTGGTGCTGCGCGCCCAGGGCCAATGGGGCGCCGAGGAAATCTGCCAGCTGGTACGTGAACAGCAGGTCAGCGTGCTCGGCTTCACCCCGAGCTACGGCAGCCAGCTGGCCCAGTACCTGGCCGGGCAGGGCGAGCAGTTGCCGGTGCGCCTGGTGATCACCGGTGGCGAGGCGCTGACCGGCGAACACCTGCTGCGCATCCGCCAGGCTTTTGCCCCGCAACAGTTCTTCAACGCCTATGGCCCGACCGAGACCGTGGTCATGCCGCTGGCGTGCCTGGCGCCGGACACGCTGCCCGTCGATGCCGGCAGCGTGCCGATCGGCCGGGTGATCGGCGCCCGCACCGCCTATATCCTCGACGACGACCTGGCCCTGTTGCCGCAGGGTGGCATCGGTGAGCTGTACGTGGGCGGCGCGGGCCTGGCCCAGGGGTATCACGACCGCCCAGGCCTGAGCGCCGAGCGCTTCGTCGCCGACCCGTTCAGCCATGACGGTGGCCGCCTGTATCGCACCGGCGACCTGGTGCGCCTGCGCGCCGATGGCCTGGTGGAATATGTCGGGCGTGCCGACCAGCAGGTGAAGATCCGCGGCTTCCGTATCGAGCTGGGCGAGATCGAGAGCCGCCTGCAGGAGCACGCCGACGTCGAGGAGGCGGTGGTCCTGGCCCTCGACCTGCCGGGCGGCAAGCAGCTGGTGGGCTACCTGGTGTGCCCGCAGGCCGGCGCCGACGCCGAGGCCCAGGCCCTGCTGCGCGAGGCGGTCAAGGCCGATGCCCGCCAGCATCTGCCGGACTACATGGTGCCGGCGCACCTGGTGCTGCTCGACAGCTTGCCACTGATGGGCAACGGCAAGCTCGACCGCCGCGCGCTGCCGGCGCCGGACCTGGAGCAGGCGCGCCAGCACTACCAGGCCCCGGCCAACGAGCTGGAAAGCCAGCTGGCGCAGGTCTGGCGCGAAGTGCTCAACCAGTCGCGCATCGGCGTGCAGGACAATTTCTTCGAACTGGGCGGCGACTCGATCCTGTCGATCCAGGTAGTCAGCCGGGCCCGCCAGCTGGGGTTGCAGTTCACCCCGCGCGACCTGTTCCAGCACCAGACCATCCAGACCCTGGCGGCCGTGGTGACCCGCAGCGAGGCGCCGAGCAGCATCGAGCAGGGCGCGCGCGAGGGCCACAGCGGCCTGACGCCGATCCAGCACTGGTTCTTCGACAGCGAAGTGCCGCAACCGCAGCACTGGAACCAGGCGGTGCTGCTGCAGGCGCGCCAGCCATTGCAGGCTGAGGCGCTGGAGCAGGCCCTGGCCGCGCTGGTCGAGCACCACGACAGCCTGCGGCTGCGCTTCGACCAGGCCAACGGCCGCTGGCGGGGCGAGTACGCCCAGCAGAGCGCCCAGCCGTTGCTGTGGACCGCGACGGTGACCGACTTCGAGGACTGCCAGGCGCTCTATACCGATGTGCAGCGCAGCCTCGACCTTGCCGAGGGGCCGCTGCTGCGTGCCTTGCTGGTCAGCGACGGCCAGGGTGCCCAGCGCCTGCTGCTGGCCATCCATCACCTGGTGGTCGATGGTGTGTCCTGGCGCGTCCTGCTGGAAGACCTGCAGGCGCTGTACCGCGGTGAAACGCTGGCTGCCAAGACCCATGCCATGGGCGACTGGGCGGCGCGCCTGGCCAGCTATGCCGGCAGCGATTCGCTGCGCGACGAGCTGGGCTGGTGGGAAGCCCAACTGGGTAGCGCCCGCCGCGAACTGCCCTGCGATCATCCCCAGGGTGGCAACCTGCACCGCCATGCCCGCAGCATCGCCATCGAACTGGACGTCGAACAGACCCGTCAGCTGCTGCAACAGGCGCCGGCGGCCTACCACACCCAGGTCAACGACCTGCTGCTGACCGCCCTGGCGCGCACCCTGTGCCAGTGGAGCGGCGACCAACAGGTGTTGGTGCAACTGGAGGGCCATGGCCGCGACGGCTTGTTCGAGGATATGGACCTGACCCGCAGTGTCGGCTGGTTCACCAATGCCTACCCGCTGAGCTTGAGCCCGCAGATGGGTGAGGGCGAATCGGCCCGTGCCGGCTCGATCAAGCGCATCAAGGAGCAGCTGCGCCAGGTGCCGCACAAGGGGCTGGGCTATGGCGTGCTGCGTTACCTGGCCGACGAGGCCGGGCGCGAACGCATGGCCGCGCTGCCCCAGGCGCGCATCACCTTCAACTACCTGGGCCAGTTCGACCAGCAGTTCGACCAGGCGGCGTTGTTCCAGCCGCTGGACGCCCCCGCAGGCCTGGCCCATGACCTCGACGCGCCGCTGCCGAACTGGCTGAGCGTCGATGGCCAGGTGTACGGCGGCGCGCTGCAACTGCGCTGGAGCTTCAGCGCCGAGCGCTACGACGAAGCGACCATTGCCCGTCTGGCCGAAGCCTACCGCCAGGAACTGCTGGCCCTGGTCGGCCACTGCCTGGTGGACGGCAACGGCAGCTTCACGCCGTCGGACTTCCCGCTGGCGCAACTGACCCAGGAGCAGATCGACGCGCTGCCGATCCCGGTCGCCGAGATCGAGGACGTCTACCCGCTGACGCCGATGCAGGAAGGCCTGCTGCTACACACCCTGCTCGAGCCGGGCACCGGCATCTATTACATGCAGGACCGCTACCGCATCAACAGTGCCCTCGACCCCGAGCGCTTCGCCCAGGCCTGGCAGGCCGTGGTGGCGCGCCACGAGGCGTTGCGTGCGTCGTTCAGCTGGAACGCCGGCGAAGCGATGCTGCAGATCATCCACAAGCCCGGCAAGACCCCGGTGGACTACCAGGACTGGCGCGGCCTCGACGAGACCGCCCAGGAAGCGCGCCTGCAGGCCCTGCACAAGCAGGAGCGCGAGGCCGGATTCGAACTGCTGCGCGAAGCGCCGTTCCACCTGCGCCTGGTGCGCGTCGACGACGCACGCTACTGGTTCATGATGAGCAACCACCACATTCTCATCGATGCCTGGTGCCGCTCGCTGCTGATGAACGACTTCTTCGAGATCTACCAGGCCCTGGGCGAAGGGCGCCAGGCCCAGCTGCCGGTGCCGCCGCGCTACCGTGACTATATCGGCTGGCTGCAGCGCCAGGACCTCGACGAGGCGCGCCAGTGGTGGCAGGCCAACCTGGCCGGCTTCGAACGGGCCACGGCGATCCCCAGCGACCGACCGCTGCGCCACGATCACGCCGGTGACGGCATGGTAGTGGGTGATTGCTACACCCGCCTCGAGGTGAGCGAGGGCGCGCGCCTGCGCGAACTGGCCCAGGCCCACCAGCTGACGGTCAATACCTTCGCCCAGGCGGCCTGGGCGCTGACCCTGGCCCGTTACAGCGGCGACCGCGACGTGGTGTTCGGCGTCACCGTGGCCGGGCGCCCGGTGAGCCTGCCACAGATGCAGCGCACGGTCGGCCTGTTCATCAACAGCATCGCCCTGCGCGTGCAGATGCCGCAGCCCGGCGAGCGACGCAGCGTGCGTGACTGGCTGCAAGGCCTGCTCGACCGTAACATGCAGCTGCGCGAGTACGAGTACCTGCCGTTGGTGGCGATCCAGGAGTGCAGCGAGCTGCCCAAGGGCCAGCCGCTGTTCGACAGCCTGTTCGTGTTCGAGAACGCCCCGGTGGAAACCGCCGTACTCGACCACGCCCAGCACCTGGACGCCAGCTCCGACTCGGGCCGCACCCACACCAACTTCCCGCTGACCGCGGTGTGCTACCCGGGCGATGACCTGGGCCTGCACCTGTCGTTCGACCAGCGTTACTTCGACTACTCGACCGTCGAGCGCCTGCTCGCCGAGTTCAAGCGCCTGCTGCTGGCGCTGGTCGAGGGCTTCAATGGCGAGGTGGATGAGCTGGCGCTGCTGGGTGCCGACGAGCAGCGCTTCCTGCTCGAGGACTGCAATCGCACCGAGCACAGCTACGCCCTGGAGCAGAGCTACGTCGAGCTGTTCGAGGCGCGGGTCGCCGCGCACCCGCAGCGCACCGTCGCCCGCTGCGAGGCGGCCGCTTACGACTATGCGGGCCTGAACGTGGCGGCCAACCGCCTCGGCCATGCCCTGGTCGCGGCCGGCGTGGCCATCGACCAGGCGGTGGCGCTGCTGGCCGAGCGCGGCCTGGCGCTGTTGGGCATGATCGTCGGCAGCTTCAAGGCCGGCGCCGGCTACCTGCCGCTGGATCCGGGCCTGCCGTCCGCGCGCTTGCAACGCATCGTCGAGCTCAGCCGCACGCCGGTGCTGGTGTGCAGCGCGGCCTGCGCCGAGCAGGCGCGCCAGCTGCTCGACGAAGTGGCGGGCGCGGCGCGGCCGAAGCTGCTGGTCTGGGAAGAGCTGCAGGCGAGCAACGTGGCCAGCCATAACCCCGGCATCCACAGCGCGCCGGACAACCTCGCCTACGTGATCTACACCTCCGGGTCCACCGGCCTGCCCAAGGGCGTGATGGTCGAGCAGCGCGGCATGCTCAACAACCAGCTGAGCAAGGTGCCGTACCTGGCCCTGGACGAGCAGGACGTGATCGCCCAGACCGCCTCGCAGAGCTTCGACATCTCGGTGTGGCAGTTCCTCGCCGCGCCGCTGTTCGGGGCCAAGGTGCAGATCGTGCCGAACGCCATCGCCCATGACCCGCAAGGCCTGCTGAGCCATGTGCAGGCCACCGGCATCACCGTGCTGGAGAGCGTGCCGTCGCTGATCCAGGGCATGCTGGCCAACGACCACCAGGCCCTCGACGGCCTGCGCTGGATGCTGCCGACCGGCGAGGCCATGCCGCCCGAGCTGGCCGCCCAGTGGCTGCAGCGCTACCCGGCCATCGGCCTGGTCAACGCCTATGGCCCGGCGGAGTGCTCGGATGACGTGGCGTTCTTCCGCGTCGATGCCGCCTCGACCCAGGGCAGCTACCTGCCGATCGGCACGCCGACCGACAACAACCGCCTGTACCTGCTCGGCGAGGACCAGACCCTGGTGCCGCTGGGCGCGGTGGGCGAGCTGTGCGTCGCAGGTACCGGCGTGGGCCGTGGCTATGTCGGCGACCCGCTGCGCACGGCGCAGGCCTTCATCCCGCACCCGTACGGTGCACCGGGCGAACGCCTGTACCGCACCGGCGACCTGGCTCGCCGTCGTCCGGACGGCGTGCTGGAGTACGTCGGGCGTATCGACCATCAGGTGAAGATCCGCGGCTACCGCATCGAACTGGGCGAGATCGAGGCACGCCTGCACGAGCAAACCGAACTGCGCGATGCCGCGGTGGGCGTGCAGGAAGGCGTCAACGGCAAGCACCTGGTCGGCTACCTGGTGGCGCACCAGGGCGTCGCCGCCGACGCCGCGCTGCTCGACCAGCTCAAGCAGCGCCTGCGCGCCGAACTGCCGGAGTACATGGTGCCGCTGCACTGGGGCTGGTTCGACAGCCTGCCGCACAACGCCAACGGCAAGCTCGACCGCAAGGCGCTGCCGGCCATCGAGATCGGTGGCCAGCACAGCCAGGCTTACCTGGCGCCGCGCGACGAGCTGGAGCAGACCCTCGCCGGCATCTGGGCCGATGTGCTCAAGGCCGAACGGGTGGGCGTGCGCGACAACTTCTTCGAGCTGGGCGGGCATTCGCTGCTGGCGACACAGATCGCCTCGCGGGTGCAGAAGGCCCTGCAGTTGAACGTGCCGCTGCGGGCGATGTTCGAGTGCAGCACGGTGCAAGAGCTGGCGGACTATGTACGCGGGCTGCAGGACAGCGCGCTGGATGACGCCAAGGTCGATCGGTTGAGCGACCTGATGGCGGAGCTGGAGGCGTTGTAACTGCATTGCCTTCAGCGCGGGGCGTGCCTGTTCCCACAGGATCAGGCAGGCCCCGCGCTGACGCGCCGATGTGGCGTATGGCCACCCTGTAATCCTCACCCTTGCCGGTGCTACGCTGCACACAGTGCGCAAGGATTTCACGGGTTTCATGGACGATAGCCTGCATGCCGCCCGCATGGGCGATCTCATACTTCATCCCCCGCTGATGGCCGAGCTGGTCAGTGGCCTGGTCGAGGCCGCCGTCTATGCGGCGGCGGTCGCCGCGGTCGGTGCCGCCATTGGTGGCGCGGTGGTCGCGGTGGTCGGTACCGGCGGTGCCGCCGCCGTGCTCACGCCGTTGATCGCCGGGGTCATGGTCAGTGCCGCCGCCATGCTGCCGGCCGGTGAAGACAAGAGCATTGGCGACCATATCAGCGACTTCAGCAACTGGGTTGGCAATTCGCTGTTTCCGCCCGAGCCGTACGGCTCGATCAGCAGTGGCTCGCACAATACCCGCATCAACGGCATCCTCGCGGCGCGCGCCGCCGGGGTGAGTGGTGGCCCGGTCGAGGCGCCGGGCCCAGCCGATGAACCGTCGATCCTCGAAAACATCGGGGCCTACGCCATGGTTGGCGCCTCGATGGTATTGCCGGTGATCGGCTTGGCGCAGGAGATCAACAGCATCTTCAACCCGCCGGTGACCACGCCAGCCGCGCCCGGATCGATTCCCAAGCCCGAGGACAAGGCGGTCTGCAGCAAGCACCCTCCAATGCCCGAACAGTTCATTGCCCAGGGCTCGGACAAGGTGTTCATCAATGGCCAGCCGGCAGCGCGGGTCGGAGACAAGACCACCTGCGACGGGCCGATCGGCATGACCTATTCGCCCAATGTGCGCATCGGTGGCGGCACCACCACCGTGCGCGACATCCACGACGGCAAGAGCGCTGCGGCGAAGATCATTGGCCTGATTGCCGGGATGCTCATCAGTCGCCGGGGCATGCTCAAGGGTCGACGCTGCGGGGTGGGCAACCCGGTGGCTCCAGCCATGGGCAGCAAATTCCAGGATGGCCCCGAGGATGTGGATTTCAAACTCGCGGCGCTGGTCCCGATCACTTGGGCGCGGCGCTATGACAGCAACGACCGACGTAGCGATGGCCTGTTCGGCATAGGTTGGAGTGTGCCCTACGAAGTGCGCCTGGAGCGTGTCGCGCACCCTGAGGGGGGCGAGTTGTGGATCTACGTCGATGACGAGGGCGCCAGGCTGGAGCTCGGGCGTCTGCAGGTCGGCAGTGCCTTCGTCAGCATTCTCGATGGCCTGGCGTTTTTTCATCAGGACAACGGCTTCACCATCGTCGAGGACATCAACAGCGGGTTGTACCAGGTGTTCCATACCGATCCATTGGACAGTCGGCGGTCGCGCCTGGTCAAGGTCGGTGATCGTAACCTCAATTGCCTGGAGCTGTTCTACGACGAACAAGGCCGATTGCAGTTCCTCGGCGACAGCTCGGCCCGGATCTTCATCGAACTGCGCTTTGCCGACGGGCAACCGCGCCGGGTAGCCGAGATACACAGATTGTACTTGCGGGCCGGTCGGGCCTTTGCCGTCGAGCAGCGCGAATGCCTGGTGCAGTATCGCTACACCTCGGCAGGGCAATTGGAGGTTGTCGCCGATGCCGAAGGGCAATTGCTGAGGCAGTTTACCTACACCGACCAAGGGTTGCTGGCCAGCCATACGCTGCCCATGGGGGCTACGCGGTACTACGAGTGGGCCCGCTTCACGCCACCGCCGGCGCGCCAACCGTGCAGTCTGGATGGCACGCCTTACGCCATGCCCGCGCTGTTGGAGCTACAGCCCGAGCATGAATGGCGCGTGGTTCGGCACTGGGGCAGCGACGGCGAGGACTATCGCTTCATCTATGACCTGGAGCATGGCCATACCCAGGTCATCGATGGCCTGGGGCGTGAGGAGCACTATCACTGGGGCGCGCTGAACGAGGTCCACACCTACATCGATGCGCTGGGATATTGCTGGCGGCACGACTATGTCGATGGCCTGTTGCGGCGCACCCTCGATCCACAAGGTGGCGAGTGGTCCTATAGCTACGATGCGCTCGGGCGCGTGGTTGCCACTGCCGACCCGTTGGGGCGTCGTGAAAGCATCGGCTACACCGAACATTGGGCCTTGCCCACCCGTATCGTCGACGGAGCAGGGCATGAGCGTCGTTATACCTATGATGCTCGGGGCAACCTGTTGTCCGAGGTCGATCCACTCGGGCAACTGACACGTTACGACCACGATCGTCAGGGACGTATGGTGCGTAGTGTCGATGCCATAGGCAAGGAACGTTCGTTCAAGTGGAACGGGCGTGGCCAGCTGACTGCCTCACGCGATTGCTCGGGGCAACAGACTCACTATCGTTACGACCTGCGTGGGCACCTGAGCGAGGTGCGCAATGCCGAGGGCGGCGCCACGCGCTATCGTTTCAATGTGCGTGGCCATCTGCAGCAGCGCGAATTGGCCGATGGCCGGGTCGAGCACTATCAGATCGATGCCGCCGGTCAGTTGGCCCACCATGTCGACCCAGCGCAGCGCATGACCCAATGGCAATACGACGGCAGCGGTCGACTGCTGCAGCGTACTGATGCACTGGGGCACACTGTGCGGTTGCACTGGGATGCCTACGGCCGCTTGCAGCAGTTGGAAAACGAGAACGGCGAGCACTATCGCTTCCAGTGGGATGCGCTAGACCGGTTGGTTGGTCAGCGTAACCTCGATGGTGGCGGTTTCAGTCTGCTTTATGATGCCCTGGATGCGATCACCCAACGCACCGTGCATCCATGCCGCGAAGCGGAGCCCGTGTTGCCGGGCAGCCCGGATGAGCCCGAAGTGTTTGCACAGGTTCACCACCATGAACACGATGCGGTCGGTCGTCTGCTGTGCAAGCGGACCGACGATGGCGAGACGACCTACCGCTACGATGCTGCTGACAATCTGCTGGCGATCCATTTCACTCACCGTAGTGGGCAGGTCCAGCAGTTGGACTTCACCTACGACGCCATGGGGCGATTGCTGAGCGAAAGCCAGGGTCCAGGGCAACTCGGTTACACCTATGATCCCCTAGGTAACCTGCAGACCTTGACGCTGCCTGACTCCCGCCGGATCAACTACCTGTGCTATGGCAGCGGACATCTGCACCAGATCAATCTCGACGGGCGGGTGATCAGCGACTTCGAGCGCGATGCGTTACACGACGAGGTCTTGCGCAGCCAGGGTGCATTGCTTACCAGAACCCGTTATGACAGTACGCGGCGCCTGCTGCGCAAGGCTGTGGAATATCAGGATGGCGAGCGCACCCGCATGCCCTTGCTGCAGAAGGACTATGAGTACGATGCGGCGGACAACCTTGTCGGCGAGGTACTGACCCAGACCCAGCGCGCTGGTAGCGGGCTGGGGGTGGAGCTTGAGCATCTGGTCGGTCGTTTCCAGGCCGGTGCCGGTGGGCGTGGCAGCTACCAGGGGCGCATTGGTTATGACTACGGGCCCACCGAGCGAATCCATGGCGCGTCACGCCAGTTGCCTCAGCAACAGCCGATGGTCGAGCACTTTGGCTACGACCTTGCCGGCAACCTGCTGGAGGGATATCAGGTCAACGGTCGGGTACGGCACAACCGGGTCAAGGTGTTCCAAGATAGACGCTATCGCTACGACCGCTTTGGTCGGCTCGAGGAGAAGCGCTCCGGCAATCGTCTGCTCCAGCGCTTTGAATACGATGCAGAGCATCGGCTGGTCTGTATCCGTCAGCGGCGTGGGCCGCTTCGCGAACGGATCGAGTTTGCTTACGACCCCTTGGGCAGGCGCATCGACAAACGAGTCTACCGTGACGACCTGGACGCGCCGGTCAGTCGAACCGAGTTTCAGTGGCAAGGCCTGCGTCTGTTGCGAGAAGTTCAGGACGGCAAACCGAGTCTTTATCTGTACGCAGACGCGGCGGGCCATGAGCCGCTGGCCAGGGTAGATGGGGTGCCTGGGCATGAGCAGGTTTTCCACTTTCATACGAATCTGGTCGGCCTGGTAGAGCAACTGACCGACGAACACGGGATAACTGCCTGGCAGGGGCAGCACCAGGTATGGGGCAACAACTGCGAGGAATGGCATGCGCCGGAGCAGGTCAGTCGGCAGAATGTGCGTTTTCAGGGGCAGTACCTGGATCGGGAAACTGGGCTGCACTACAACACATTCAGATTTTATGACCCGGATATCGGGCGATTTACCCAGCAAGACCCGATAGGCTTGAGGGGCGGGATCAACCTCTATCAATATGCGCCTAATCCTCTGTCATGGATCGATCCGTTAGGCTTGGAGGTGGTGCGTGTTTATCATTACACGAGCAAGGAAGGTTATAAGGGAATCATGGGGACAGGCGTGATTAATCAAAGTGACCCCGGCGCCAGGGGGCGAGGTGCTATTCAAGGCAAGCCCAAAGGTGTCTACGTGACGACACTAACGCCAGAAGAAATGGAGAGCACCAATGTAAGAGGTAAAATGGGGCTGACCAAAGAGAAAAGTACCCATTTTGTTTCGTTTGAAGTTGATGGCGGTAAAGTTAAAAAGGTGGATCGGCAGAATGCTTATCTAAGGCTCTATATACAAGAAGATATTCAGCTCAGGGACGCTAATAGAAGACTTCGTGCTGATGTCAGTCACGGCGCTTCCGGATGCAAGCTATAGGAGACAGTGGGATGGCAGATTGGTCGGGTGTCATGTATGGCTTTTATACCGATACGTCGCTGGAACTGGTGCTCGCGGCATTGACGGAAAAAGCAGCACGTCTGGGGTTTCAGTCACAGCAGGAGTGCATTCGGGGAGAGGAGTTTATTCTTTTCTATAAAGATGAGGGGATGCTGAAGGCCCACCTTGAGCAAGGTTACAATCTGGGGGCGACGGGCGAGGGGTGCTTTGGCGTTGAGGCAAAGCCAGCAGCGTTGAACGGGATCGCTACGCTATTCGAGTTTGAAGGTGATTCGGATTTCGAACCGTACGATATCAATTTGCGCTTCAATCGAATTTTTTACTATGTATTGGTGTTGCCGGACAGTGTCGATGAATCAGATTTCTGCCGGCGTATACACACTATGTTTTCCGAGACCTTGATGGATTGAGCCACGGTCAAGGTCGAGGGGGAAGTGGGCGTATCAATGAGCCTGAAAAGGACGGCTCCGGCCTGGTGGCGATTGTATCTCCTTGTCCACGACTGTTTGGCTGGCTGAGGGAGAACCGCCGCCTGGATACACGCTACTGCAAGCTGGCGGAAAGCTCTGCTGCAATGGTCACGCTGGCTTGCTGGCGGCGGTGTCTACGACATGACTTTGCGTACAGTGCCCAAGCGAACGCAAAGCGCTCTGCGACCCATCAGGATCGCTGGGCTTGATGCGCTATCTGCTGGTTGGTTACGACAGCCATGTCGAGGTATTCGCCAAAGGCTATCGTTGCACCTTCAGATAGACTGCGGTTTAACGCTTGCCGAGTATCCTCCCCAGCATCTCCGGCCGCGGCGCGCCTTGCTGGCTCTGCAACTGCCCCTTTTCATCCTGATAGAAGATCGCCGGGGTTGCGGCCAGGCCCAGTTCTTCCATCAGGGCCAGATTCGCCTCGAGCTTCTTCTGAACCGCCTCCGGCACCTTGTCCAGTGCCTTGAGCGTGCTGGCCTTGCCGGCCTTCTCATGTTCCTGCAAGGCCTTGGCCGGGTCCTTGGCGGCGAGCAGCGCGGCGGACTTGCCCGGGCTGTCCTCGCGGATGATGCCGACCATGATGTGACGCAGCTGGACCTTGCCCGACTCGACCCAGGGCCGGGCCTGCTGCCAGAACATGTTGCAATAGGGGCAGTTTGGGTCGCTGAACAGGTAGACAGTGCGTGGCGCGTCCACCTTGCCGTCCTGGATCCAGGCAGTGTTTTCCATCTTCGCCCAGACCGCCTTGCTCATCGGTGCGTACACCAGCTTTTCCAGCGGCTCGGCGCTGAGGTCCTTGCCTTGTTCGTCGAACAGGCTGCCCACCAGCACGTGCTTGCCGTCGGGCGTCAGGTACAGGGCGATGCCGTTGTTGTGGTACTCGGCGGCGTAGCCACGCAGGCCGTTGGGAGCGTCGAAGCTGCCCTTGATCACGGCGCCCTTGGCCTGCAGTTGCTGGATCGCCTTGGGTAGCTCTTCGGCGTGCAGCGGGGGCGCAGCGAGCAGGGTGAGGGTCAGGGGCAGCAGTGCATTCAGTCGCATGTCAGTTTCCTTGTGGGGCGGGCGCATCGGCGCGTTCGAAGGGTTCCAGGGCGTGGCGCAGGCTGGCGCGCGAAAGTTCGCCCAGGTGGCTGCCGACCAGCCGCCCTTCGGCGTTGTAGAACAGGGTGGTGGGCAGGGCCATGGAGCCGACCTTGCGGGCCAGCTCGCCGGTGCCGTCGAACAGCACGTGGGACAGGGTCAGGCCGGTGGTGGCCATGAAGGTGCTGACGTTCTCCGGGGTTTCTCCCTGGTTGACGAACAGGAAGGTCACGTGGGGGTAGTCGTCCTCGGCCTGTTGCAGCACCGGCATCTCGCGGCGGCAGGGCGGGCACCAGGTGGCCCAGATGTTGATCACCAGCGGCCGTCCGCGGTAGCTGTGCAGGGCCACCGCCTGGCCACGGTTGTCGCGCAGGCTCATGTCCGGCAGCTCGGTGCCCTTGCTGTACAGGTGGCTGGCCAGGCTGCCGAGGCCCCAGAACAGCGCGCCGCTGAACAACGCCCAGCCCAGGGGGCGGCGCAGACCGGGTCGCCGCCAGCCCTGCCACAGGGTGCCGAGGACGATGCCCAGCAGGCCGCCCCAGAGCAGGAAGCCGCCGTCGCGGATGTCGATGACCTGCAGCGGGTCGTCGCGGTACATCGGCCAGTAGGCCAGGACGAAGCCCAGGCGGGCGAACAGCAGGCCCAGCAGGAACAGATTGAACAGCGCAGATTCCGGGTTTTCACCGCCGTGCCTGGCCACCCGCCAGCCGACCAGACTGGCGATGCCCAGCGCCGCGAGCAGCAGCAGGTGATTCAGGGCCATGGTCAGCGGCCCGAGGGTGACGGTCAGCATCAGCCTTGGCTCCTGGTCTGGGCCCAGTGTTGCATGAACCCGGCGGCGTCGATCTCGCCAGTGATGCGGCGGGCGCGGCGCTCGTCGCCTTCCGGGCCGATCCAGATCAGGCTGGGCGGCCCTGGCACCTGGTAACGCTGCAGCAGTTCGCGGCTGGCCGGGGAATCGGCGGTCACGTCCAGGCGCAGCAGGTGCACGCCGTCCAGGCTGGCCTGGACATCGCCACGGCCGAACACCTGCTTTTCCATGACCTTGCACGACACGCACCAGTCGGCATAGTAGTCCACCAGCACCCATTGACCACGGGCCTTGGCGGCGTCGAGTTCACGCTGCAGGTCGGCCGGCGCGTTCACGGTGACGAAGGCGTCGTGGGCGTTGGCCGGAGCTTGCGCGGTGCCCTTGCCGGCGAAGGGCTGCAGGGGTTGCCACAGGTCGTTGCCCCCGGCTGCGGCGCCCACCAGCAGCAGGCCACCCCACAAGGCGCCGAGCAGGGGAATGGCGCGCAAGGCGGGCAGGCGCTGCAGGGCCGGCCAGGCGGCCCAGCCCAGGGCGATCAGCCAGGCGCCGGCCAGGGCCAGCACCAGGGTTTCCGCCAGCAGGCCACGCACCGTGTACAGGGCCATGGCCAGGAACACGAAGCCGAACAAGCCCTTGACCAGGTTCATCCAGGCGCCCGGGCGTGGCAGGTAGCGGTTGCCCAGGGTGACCAGCAACAGCAGGGGAACGCCCATGCCCAGCCCGAGGGTGAACAGCACCAGCGCCCCTTGCAGCACGTCACCGCTCTGGGCGATGAACAGCAGGGCGCCTGCCAGCGGCGCGGTCATGCACGGGCCCAGCAGCAGGCCCGACAGGGCGCCCAGCAACGCCGCGCCGTACAGGTTGCCGCCACGGGTGCCTTGCCCGGCGCGGTCCAGGCGGTCACGCAGGGCGGCCGGCAATTGCAGTTCGAAGGCGCCGAACATCGGCAGGGCCAGGAGCACGAACAGGCCGGCCAGGCTGCCCAGCAGCCAGGGTTGTTGCAGCCAGGCCTGCAGGCTTGCCCCCAGCAGCGCGGCGATCACGCCGAGGGCGGCGTAGACCAGTGCCATGCTCAGCACATAGACGCCGGCCAGCCACCAGCCGCGCCGGGCACTGGCGCCATTGCCCATGACCAATCCGGCGAGGATCGGCAGCATCGGCAGCGAGCACGGGGTGAAGGCCAGCAGCAGGCCCAGGCCGAAGAATGCCAGCAGGCTCCAGGCCAGGCTGTCCTGTTGCAGGGTACCGGCCAGGGCCTGGTCGCTGGCCTGGTCGGCAGCGGCGGGTGGCGCAGCGCTGCCGCCCAGGGCGATTGGCGTGGTCTGCGGCGGGTAGCACAGGCCGGCGTCGGCGCAGCCTTGCCAGCCCAGGCGCAGCTCACCGCTGGCGTTGGCCGGGAGCAATAGCTCAAGCTCGGTGCGGTAGACCGCGCTGTCGCCGAAGAATTCGTCGTGGTGGTTTTCGGCCTGGGGCAGCGACGGGTGCTGCTCGGGAGGCAGGCCGTCGAACTTCAGGCGCTTCTGGTAGAGGTAGTAACCGTCCTTGATCTGGAAATGCAGGCGCATCTGGCCGTTTTCCAGGCGGTCGTGGGTCAGGACGAAGGCCTCGTTGACCGGCAGGAAGTCCGGCTTTACCGCAAAGGGGTTGGCCTGGAGAGGGCCGGCGAGCAGGAATGTCAGGAAGAGCAGGAGAACACGCATGTCGACGCCTTGGCAGAGCTTTGAAGAGGGCCATGCTGGCCTTGGCTTATTAACTGAAGGTTAAGTTGGTCTTAGGACCAGGCCTTTCAAGGTGTTCGCCATGAGCGTTGTAGTGCCTGTGAGACCGAGCGCCGCCCGCGCGGCGCTCGGTCTCACAGGCGTAGCAAGGGCTGCGTCTGGCCCCTGTTCGCCTCGATGCTATCAGCCCGACGAACATCTCCAAACCCGTTCATAATCCCCCCTTAATCGCCACCCTGTGCAATGCCAGCTTCCCCACCCAGGAGATCCCTTATGCACGTTCTGCTCTGCGAGGACGACGACCTGATCGCCAGCGGCATCTGCGCCGGCCTTTCGGCCCAGGGCCTGACCGTGGACCGGGTGGCCAGCGCCTCGCAGGCCCGGCAGATGCTCGGGACCGCGAAGTTCGACGTGATGATCCTCGACCTGGGCCTGCCCGACGAGGACGGCCTCAAACTGCTGCGCCGCCTGCGCCAGCAGGGCGAGACCCTGCCGGTGCTGGTGCTCACTGCCCGCGACGCGGTCACCGACCGGGTCGACGGCCTGCAGGCCGGCGCCGACGACTACCTGCTCAAGCCCTTCGACCTGCGCGAACTGGCCGCCCGCCTGCACACCCTGCTGCGCCGTGTGGCCGGGCGGGCGGTGAACGTCATCGAGCACGGCCCGCTGCGCTACGACCCCAGCAGTTGCGCGGCGACCCTGGCCGGCCAGGCGGTGGACCTGTCGCGCCGTGAGCAGGCGTTGCTTCAGGCCTTGCTGCAGAACCCGGGGCGTGTGCTGTCCAGCGAGCAGCTCAAGGACTGCGTCTACGGTTTCAGCGACGAGGTCGAAAGCAATGCGTTGAACGTGCATATCCACCACCTGCGGCGCAAACTGGGCAACAGCATCGTCGAGACCGTACGCGGCCTTGGCTACCGCCTGGGGCCGGCCCAGGCACCGGAGGAGCGCGCGTCATGAGCCTGCGGGTTCGCCTTTCACTGATCCTCGGCAGTGTGTTCATCGTCATCTGGGCGCTGGCGGCTGCCTGGATGCTGCGCGACCTGCGCCAGCAGATGATGTTTTCCCTCGACCAGCGCCTGGTGGCGTCGGCGCGTATGGTCGCGGGGCTGATCGACCAGTTGCCGCAACCGTTGACCGCCAAGGGCCAGGACGCGCACTTTTCCGCCGACCAGTTCAGCGTGCCGGACGGCATGGCCTGCCAGGTCAGCTCGCTGCGTGGCGAGATCCTCGCCAGCAACCACAAGCACGATGGCACCATGGACGACGAGCGCAGCGGCTTCCGAGACCAGACCATCGACGGCGCTTCCTGGCGTACCTTCACCTACAACCATGGCGATGTGCGCATCACCACCGCTGACCGTCACCAGGAACGCGAGGCGCTCAATCAGTCGATTCTGCTGGCGGCCTCGGCGCCGGTGCTGATGGCCTTGCTGGGCAGCCTCGGGCTGTTGTGGATCGGTCTGGGCAAGGGGCTGGAACCACTCAATCGCATGCGTGACGCCTTGCGCAGGCGTCGCGCCGACAGCGTCGAGCCCTTGCAGGTGGCCGGCTTGCCCAGCGAGCTGCAACCGCTGCTCGACACCCAGAACCAGCTGTTCCTGCGTATCGCCCAGACCATCGAGCGCGAACGCCGCCTGACCGACGACGCTGCCCACGAACTGCGCAGCCCGTTGACGGCCATCAAGACCCACCTGCAAGTGGCGCGGATGACCGATGGCGCCGTGCGCGAACAAGCGCTCGAGCATGCCGAGCAGGGCACCGACCGCATGCACCGCACCCTGGAGCAGTTGCTGATGCTGGCGCGGGTCGAGGGCAGCCTGTCGTTCGACGATGGCGTGCAGTGCAGTGCCGAGCAGGTCGCCCGGCAGGCCATCGAGGACGCCGGCGGCGGTGACAACCGGCGCATCCACCTGCGTTTGCCCGAGGCCGCGGCCAAGGTCTACCTGAGCATGCCAGCGCCGCTGGCGGTGGCGGCGCTGCGCAACCTGCTGGACAACGCCCTGCGCCATGGTGGCGATGCCGCCGTGGAGCTGGAGGTACAGGCGCAGGACGGGCAGGTGGACTTCCTGGTGCGCGACCATGGGCCGGGCATTGCCCAGGAAGATCTCGAGCACCTGACCGAACGTTTCTGGCGCAACGGCCAGAGCGGTGGTTGCGGCCTGGGGTTGGCGATCGTCCAGGCCATCGTCCAGCGCTGCGCTGGCAGCCTGCGATTCGACAGCCGGGCCGATGGTTTGCGGGTGAGCCTGCAGGTACCGGCGCGTTCGGGGAGTTGAGTTCGGCGTTGTACCCATCGCGGGGCAAGCCCGCTCCCACGCAGCTTGGCGCATGAGTCTGTGGGAGCGGGCTTGCCCCGCGATGCAGGTCGTACATTCACAACAAATCCCACGACAACCGCTAAATCCGCACCTCGCTGAAGCGTTTTTCAAACGATAAGAACCCGACACACATCCGGTTACAGGGCGCGTGGCGGGCACATTCGCTTGCTTGCGAGGGATTTTCCGATGTCGACCGCTTCCAGCCTTGCCCAGGTGCTGCCGGCCACCACGCCGCGCCCCCTGTACGAATTCGAGGATTCGCCCCTGCTGTTGCGCCAGCAGCAGCAGGAGTCCAACGCCCGCAGCTACCCGCGGCGCATCCCCCTGGCGCTCAAGCGCGCCCGTGGCCTGTACGTCGAGGACGTCGAGGGCCGCCAGTTCATCGACTGCCTGGCCGGCGCCGGCACCCTGGCCCTGGGGCACAACCATCCGGTGGTGATCGACGCGATCCAGCGCGTGCTGGCCGATGAGTTGCCGCTGCACACCCTGGACCTGACCACGCCGGTCAAGGACCAGTTCGTCCAGGACCTGTTCGCTCTGCTGCCAGAAGGTTTGCGCGGGGAGGCGAAGATCCAGTTCTGCGGCCCGACCGGCACCGACGCGGTCGAGGCGGCGCTCAAGCTGGTGCGCACGGTCACCGGGCGCAGCACCGTGCTGGCGTTCCAGGGGGCCTACCATGGCATGACCCAGGGCGCGCTGAGCCTGATGGGCAGCCTGGGACCGAAAAAACCGCTCGGCGCACTGTTGAACAATGGCGTGCAGTTCCTGCCGTATCCCTATGACTACCGCTGCCCGTTCGGCCTTGGCGGCGAGGCGGGCGTGCGCGCCAACCTGCACTACCTGGAAAACCTGCTGTGCGATCCGGAGGCCGGCGTGGCGCTGCCGGCGGCGGTGATCGTCGAGGTGGTGCAGGGCGAAGGCGGCGTGATTCCCGCCGATATCGAATGGCTGCGCGGGCTGCGTCGGATCACCGAGCAGGCCGGGGTGGCGCTGATCGTCGACGAGATCCAGAGCGGCTTCGCCCGCACCGGCAAGATGTTCGCCTTCGAGCACGCCGGTATCGTGCCCGACGTGGTCACCCTGTCCAAGGCCATCGGCGGCAGCCTGCCACTGGCGGTGATGGTCTACCGCGACTGGCTCGACCAATGGTCGCCGGGCGCCCATGCCGGCACCTTCCGTGGCAACCAGATGGCCATGGCCGCAGGCTCCGCGGTGATGAAGTACCTGGTGGAGCACCGCCTGTGCGAGCACGCCGAAGCCATGGGCCAGCGCCTGCGCGGGCACCTGCAACGGTTGCAGCAGGACTATCCGCAGCTCGGCGACATCCGTGGCCGTGGCCTGATGCTGGGGGTGGAGCTGGTGGATCCGGCGGGCAAGCACGACGTCCAGGGCCATCCGCCGGCCTGTCGCAAGCTGGCGCCGAAGGTGCAGCGTGAATGCCTGCGTCGTGGCCTGATCCTCGAGCTGGGCGGTCGTCACGGAGCGGTGGTGCGCTTCCTGCCGCCGCTGATCATCAGCGCCGAGCAGGTTGATGAAGTGGCTGCAAGGTTTGCCGAGGCCGTCGCGGCGGCGGTGTCGGCTGGCTGAGACTCCAAGGCCGGACGCAAACCCTGTGTAGGAGCGGCCCCGACGATCTTTGCATTAACGCTGAAATCCTGGGGCCGCTACGCGGCCCTTTCGCGGCGCAAGGCCGCTCCTACAGGACGCAGGTACTAGTCGAAGGTGCGTCCGGCACGCCAGTAGCCCATCAGCGTCAGGCTTTCCCTCGGCAATCCGCGTTCCTTGATCAGATGCCGGCGGATATCCATGACGGTCCCCGATTCCCCGGCGATCCAGGCATGGAAGTCGCCATGCTCGCCGCTGGCCTGTTCCCACAGGATACGCTCGTCTATATCCACGTCCTCCAGCTCGACCGTCGACGCACCGCGCACCGCCGGCAGGCTGGCCAGCTCGCGCACGGCGTGCTGCATGCCCTGGCCGTGCTCGCTGCGCAGCAGGTCGCGCGGCAGCCAGTGCAGGCGGGTGGCCGGGCTGTGGCGCAGGTCGAGGCAGTCGGCCTCCAGCGGCACTTCGATGAATGCCTCCACCAGCAATTCCGGCGCGCTCGCGGCCAACTGCTCGAGGATGCCGGCGATGGCCGGCAGGGCGGTTTCATCACCGATCAGCAGGATGCGCCGGGCACTGTGCGGTGGTTTCCACTCGTAGCCGCCGGGGTCATCGCTATAGGCAAGGTTGGGGGCGACCATCTGCAGGCGGTCACCCGGGCGGGCGTGGGTGGCCCAGGCCGAGGCCGGGCCATTGACGCCGTGCAGGACGAAGTCCACATCCACCTCGAGGGCATCGCGGCGCAGGGCGCGAATGGTGTACGTGCGCATGGGTGGCATGTCCTGCGCTGCCAGCTCGCGCCGGGCCTGTTGCCATTGCTCGTGCTTGGGCAGGCTCGGAGGCGCTCCGGCGGGCGTCGGGAATAGCAACTTGACGCGTTGGTCGGGGGCCAGGGTGGTCATCTGCGCCACGTCCTCGCCGGTGAAGATGAAGCGGCTCAGCGAAGGACTCAAGGGTTCGATGGCCTTGAGGTCGAGGTCGAAGACCCGGTAGGGCGTGGCCTTGACCGGTTGGGTCAGGCGATCGAGCAGGGAGGTCATGGCTATGCCTCTGTCAGCGGGAGATACCCAACAGACGAGCGCGCCGGTTGGTTAATTAGAAGGCTAAATTTCCCCGGTCCGCCTACGTCCTAGCTTGGATAGAAGTCGCGGCACGCGAAGACGGATTGAGGCGCAATGACAATTTCCCGACGAGGATTCATCGCTGGCCTGGCTGTGGCGGGCGCCACAGGCACGGCGGCCTATTACGCGCACAAGCAACTGACCCACGACCCTGAAGACGATATCGTCACGCCCGGCGAAGCCAGCGTGGAGCTGGCCGACTATGCCGGGCAGGTCCTAGCGGACCAGCTGCGCGGCGTTTGGGAGATTCGCTTCGACGGTGCCGAGCGTGGCCTGGACGGCCTGCCCGTGCAGGGGGTCGAGATGTTCCTCGACGTTGCCACCAAGGGCCGTGGCCTGCGCGGATATGTCGATACCGGCGAGGGGCTGCGTGGCGTCGCGGAGCCTGCCTACCGTGTGCTCGGTGACCTGGTCGGTGCCAGCAGCGCCGAGGTGCGTTGGCGCCTGGTCAACCAGCACGGCGGGCCGGGTTATGAGTGCGTGGCCAGCCTCGACGAGGTCTGGGCCGAGTTTGCCAACGCCGGCAGCGGTACGTTGAGCGGCCGCGTGCAGCGCCTGGACCGGCCACTGACCCTGCCGCTGCCTGACAGCCGTTTTGTCGCGGTCAAGCGGCTGTTCCCCGAGGCCCGCGAGCGTCTGCCGTATACCCCCGAAATGCGCGAGTGGGTGATCGGCGCTGAACATCGCCTGTTCCACCAGCTCTGGCACGCCACCCGCGACAAATGGCACAAGCTGCCGGAGAAAAAGCAGGATGCCCTGCGTGGCCTGGGCTGGCAGCCGGGGCCACGGGACCGTGAGCGCGATGCCCGTGGCCCGCGCAAGCACCGCAATGGCTCCGGTATCGATTTCCTGTTCATGCACCGGCACATGTTGATGTATGCCCGCACCTTGCAGGACCTGCCTTCCTGGCAGCGCTTCCCGCTGCCGCAGCCGAGCGTCGAGTTCGATCGGGCAGGTTTCGCCCGCTACTTCGACAACCACGACGGCTGCTGTGTGCCGCCAGGCTGGCAGGCCCCGGGCGATGACGCCTATGGGCAGTGGGTCGGGGCGATCAAGGCAGGGGAAACCTATTGCAGCAATTTCCAGGTGTGGGAGTCGCAGTACCAGGACCCGGTGTACCTGTCGAAACTGACCCTGGGCGCCTTTGGCTCGGAACTGGAGATGAACCTGCACGACTGGCTGCACATGTGCTGGGCATCGGTGCCGCGCGACCCCAACAATGGCGCACCGGTACCGTTCGCCCGCGACCAGGCGGATTTCGCCGCGCGCTGGTTCGAGCCTGAGAACGACTTCCTCGGTGATCCGTTCTCATCCCATGTGCACCCAGTGTTCTGGGGCTTCCATGGTTGGATCGACGACCGCATCGACGACTGGTTCCGCGCCCATGAGCGCCACCACCCCGGTCAGGTGCGACGTCTGGAAGTCAATGGCGTGCCGTGGTTCGCCCCGGGGCGCTGGGTGGAGGTCGACGATCCGTGGCTGGGCCCGGATACCCATGGTTGCAGCACGCAGCCAGGCATGCGCCTGGGCAAGTCGGTGGAGATGGATGTGGAGACCATGAAGCTGGCCTTGCGCATCACCTTCGGCGCCGACGACAAGATCGAAAACCTGTTGCGCAAGGTGCCGCAACGGCCTTGGTATGCGCGGCACCTGTCAATGAAGAATATTGTCTCCTGAAGCGCCCCTGTAGGAGCGGGCTTGCCCCGCGAAAGCGCCAGACCTGAAAGCATCGTTGTCTGGTCTGGCGCTTTCGCGGGGCAAGCCCGCTCCTACAGGTTTTGCGGCGCCTGCCAGCCTCCGCCCAGTGCCTTGTACAACGCCACGCTCCCGCGCAACTGCTCCAGGCGCAGCTGCGCCTGCTGGTCCTGGGCCAGGTACAGCGTGCGCTGGGTCTCGAGTACGGTGAGCAGGGTCTCGGCACCGGCGGCGTAGCGTTGCTGGGCCAGGTCGAAGGCGATGCGCGCCTGTTCCACTTCCTGGTCCTGCCAGCGGCGCTGGCGCTCCACGCCGGCGATGGCATTCAGGGCTTTCTCCACATCCGAGAACCCGGCCAGGATGCTGGCGCGGTACAGCTCCAGCAGCTCCTGCTGTTCGGCACTGGCCACGTCCCGGGCGGCACTCAGCCGACCGTTGTTGAAGATCGGCGCGGTGAGCCCGGCGGTGAGGGTGTAGTAGGGGCTGTCGAAGATGTTGGGCAAGGTCCGGGCGCCACTGCCCAGGTCCGCTCCCAGTATCAGGCGCGGCAGCATCGCCGCCCGGGCCACCTGGATATTGGCGCTGGCCGCCGCCAGGCGGGCCTCGGCGGCGGCGATGTCCGGGCGGCGGCCGAGCAGTTCGCTGGGCACGCCGCTGCCGATGGCCGGCCACTGCACGTTGCCGATGGTTTCGCGGGTGGCGGGCAGCGCCTGCACCGGATCGCCCAGTAGGGTGGCAAGGACGATGCGATTGTCCTGGCGGCGCTGTTCGAGCAGCGGCAGCTGGCGCTCCTGGGCGGCTACCAGGCTGCGCTGCTGGGCCAGTTCCAGGCGGGTGGCCGAGCCCGAGCGTTCGCGGGCTTCGACCAGGCCCAGCACATCGCGGGCGTTGTCCAGGTTCAAGCGGGCGATGCGCAGTTGCTCGTCGAATGCCAGGCCCTGCAGGTAGCTGTCGGCCACGGCGCTGACCAGGGTCAGTTCCACGGTCTGGCGGTCGAAGCGGCTGGCGTCGAGGCTGCGCAGGGCGCTGTCGCGGGTGGCGCGCAGGCCGCCCCAGAAGTCAATCTCGTAGCTGGCGCTCAGGCGGGTGCCGAACGAGGTGCTGGTGCGTTCGCTGCTGCTGGCGTCGAGCTGGCTGTTGCCGTCGCCGCGCAACAGGCGCTGGCGGCTGCCGTTCAGACCCAGCTTCACCTCGGGCAACAGCGGTGCACCGGCGATCACCGCGCTGGCCTGCGCTTTGCGCACCCGCGCGGCGGCCGCCGCCAGGTCGTGACTGTTCAGGCGGGCGCGTTCGACCAGACGGTCCAGCTCGGCGCTGGCAAAGGCGCGCCACCATTGGCTGTCGGGCAGGGACTGGGCCGTGGTTGGCCCTTGCCAGGCGGGGGGTGTGTCGATGTTCGCCGCCGGTGGGGGCGGGCTGCTGCAGGCGGCCAGGCAAAGGCTCAGGGTCAACAGGCTGATGCGGCTGGGGATCGTCATGAACTATTCGCTGGTAAGGGCCTTGACCGGGTCGAGGCGGGCGGCCTTGCGGGCCGGCATGAAACCGAACACCACGCCGGTGATCACGGCGCAGGCGAAGGCGCCGAGGATGGCGGGCAGGGCGAAGGCCACGGCGATGTCGGCCAGCAGCAGGCTGGCGCCGATGGCCAGGGCCAGGACAATGCCGGTCACCCCGCCGACCATCGACAGCATCACCGCCTCGGTGAGGAACTGGCGCAGGATGTCGCGCTGGCGTGCGCCGGTGGCCATGCGGATGCCGATCTCGCGGGTGCGTTCGCGCACGGTCATGAGCATGATGTTCATCACGCCGATGCCGCCGACCAGCAGCGAGATCGCGGCGATCGCCCCGAGCATCAGCGACAGGCTGTTCTGGGTGCGGGCCTCGGCCTGGATCAGTGCGGCGTCGTTGGTCAGGACGAAATCGTACTTGCCCTGGTGACGCTGCAACATGAGGCGTTCGATCGCCTGCTCGGTTTCCTTCACGCGGCTGGAATCCTGGGCGGCGATGGTGACGTACTCCGGATCGCGGCTGCCAAACAGGCGGATGGAGGCGGCGGAGTAGGGCACCACCACGCGCTCGTCGCTGTCTTCGCTGCCGGAGCTGGCGCCCTTGCCCTGAAGCACACCGATCACCTGGAACGGCACGTTGCCGATCAGCAGGTACTGACCGAGCGGGTTGCTCCCCACACCAAACATCTTCTCGCGCACCTTCTGGCCGATCACGGCCACGGCGGCGGCGTTGGCTTCGTCGGCCTCGCTGTAGAAGCTGCCTTCGACCACCGGCCAGTTGAAGATCTCGGGGAACCCGGTGTTGTTGCCGCCGACATAGAACTGCTCGCCCTTGTTGCCGTGGCGCACCATGAGCTTGTCGCCGATGACCGGCATGACGCGCTTGACCTGCGGCAGTTCGCCGATGGCGTCGACATCGTCGAGGGTGACGATGCCCATCAGTTCCTCGGAGGAGTGCTTGCCGTTGAGGTAGAGGATGTTCGAGCCGAAGGCGGCCATCTGCGCCATGACCTGGCGCTTGCTGCCTTCGCCGACCGCCAGCATCACCACTACCGAGGCCACCCCGATGATGATGCCGAGCAGGGTAAGGGCGGTACGGAAGCGGTTGATCCACATCACCCGCCAGGCGGCCTGCAGGGACTCGACCAGCTCGCCCTTCCAGGCGCCGCGCTGGGTGGCGCCGAAGTCCAGGCGCTGGCGCAGGTCGTCGGCCTGCAGCTGTCGGGGCGGTGCATCGACCGAGGACGGGGTGGCCGAATCGCTGACCACCTCGCCGTCGCGCACCTCGATGATCCGCTGGGCGCGGGCCGCGACTTCACGGTCATGGGTGATGAGGATGATCACATGGCCCTGGCTGGCCAGTTCGTCGAGCAGGGTCATCACCTCGGCGCCGCTTTGGCTGTCGAGTGCGCCGGTGGGCTCGTCGGCGAGGATGATGTGCCCGCCGTTCATCAGCGCGCGGGCGATCGACACCCGCTGCTGCTGGCCGCCGGACAACTGGTGCGGACGGTTGCCGGTGCGGCTGGCCAGGCCCAGGCGCTCGAGCAGGGCGTGGGCGCGGGCATGGCGTTCGGCGGGCTGAGTGCCGGCGTAGATGGCCGGCATCTCGACGTTCTCCTGGGCCGAGCCGGAGGGGATCAGGTGATAGCCCTGGAACACGAAGCCGAAGGCTTCGCGGCGCAGCCAGGCCAGCTCGTCGCTGTCCAGCTCGGCCACGTCCCGACCGGCAAAGCGGTAGCTGCCCGAGGTGGGGCGGTCGAGGCAGCCGAGGATGTTCATCAGGGTCGACTTGCCGGAGCCCGAGGCGCCGACGATGGCGACGAATTCTCCGGGGTGGATGCTCAGGCTGATGCCGCGCAGCACCTCGACCCTGGGCGAATCGACACCGCCGTAGACCTTGCGGATGTCGCACAGCTCGATCAGGGGCGTGGACATATCAACCCCCACTGGCGGCGGGTAGGCCGATGACCAGGCGCTCACCTTCGTTCAGGCCCTCGAGGATCTGCACCCGCAGGCGGTCACTCAAGCCGGTGCGCACCTGGCGCGCCTCGATCTGGCCCTTGTTGTTCAGCACCTGTGCCAGACGCACGCCGTCGCCAGGGGTGTCGTCGAGCGCGGCCAGGGGCGCGCTGAGCACCTGGCTGGCCTGGCCGGCGACGAAGAACACCTGGGTGGTCATCTCCGCCATCAGGGCACCGTCGGGGTTGTCCACGTCCAGCAGCACGGTGTACTGGACCACCTTGGTGCCAGTGGTGCCGGCCGTGGCGCTGGCCGGGCTGCCCCCGCCCTGGCTGGATTGGTCCAGCGGCTTGGGTGGCACCGGCAGGATCTGCCGGACGGTGCTGGTCCAGCGCCGCTTGCCGCCGGCCAGGGTGTTGAAGTAGGCGGTCATGCCCGGTTTGACCTTGCCGATGTCGGCTTCGGACACCTGGGCCCATACGGTCATCGGCGACAGCTTGGCGATGCGCAGGATTAACGGTGTCTGCTGCTGGGCGTTGAGGGTCTGGCCCTCGCGGGCGTCCACCGCCACCACGGTGCCGCTCATGGGCGCATAGATCCGCGTGTAGCCCAGCTCCGCTTCGTCGCTGCGAAGGCTGGCCTGGGCCTGGCGGATCTGCGCCAGGTACATGTCGATGCGGGCCTGGGTCACCTTCAACTGCGCCGCGGCCGTTTGCAGGTCTTCCTGGCGGCTGGCGCCGGTGGCGGCCAGATCCTGCTGGCGCTTGTACTGCTGCTGGGCGAGCAGGTACTGCGCCCGTTGTTCGGCCAGCTGGGCCTTGAGGTTCTCGATCGAGAAGCGTCCGGCATCGAGCTTGGCTTGTTGTGTTGACGGATCGATTTCAACCAGCAGTTGGCCCTGACGCACCTCGTCGCCGGCTTCCACATGCAGCTTGCGGATCTGCCCCGAGGCCTGGGCGCCGACATCGACATAGCGGCGTGGTTGCAGGGTGCCCAGGGCAGTGACGCTGCTCTCGATATCGGCGCGGGTCACTGGCACGGTGCTGACCGGTGCGCCGCCCAGAGGCAGGGCCTGCCAGGCCACCAGGCTGCCGAGGCCGGCCAGGCCCAAGGCGCCGATCAGCACTCGGCGGCGGGTATTGGATGTGCGTGTCATGCGGGCTTCCAGCCGGAGATAGTGGCCGAGTGCCGCGACGGGGCATGCGCTCGGGGGTCCCAGTTAAACGAATGATCTTGATGACGATTTAGCGCAGCGCGGGGGTGGTCTGCGTGTTGCTGCGAATAATTATAATTTGTAAGATCGCACGCTGACATCATCCAGAACACTGCCCCTGACTACCAACGCTTGAGCAGGGAGACGCCAGGTGCCGTCGTGGAACATTACTATCGCGAATTGGTGAGCTTCCTGTCCGCCCGACTCGGTAATCGCCAGGCGGCCGAAGACGTCGCCCACGATGCCTACATCCGGGTGTTGGAGCGCACGGAGGGCGAGCATATCGAGCATCCACGCGCCTTCCTTTATCGCACGGCCATGAATCTCGTGGTCGATCATCATCGTCGACATCTGGTGCGTCAGGCCGAGCCGCTGGAGGTACTGGACAGCGATGAGCGCTGGCATACCCCTGCTCTGACGCAGAGCATGCAGCTCGACCAGCGCCTGGCGCTGATGCAGCAAGCCCTGGGCGAACTGAGCGGGCCTTGCCGCGACAGCTTCCTGCTGCGCAAGCTCGATGGCCTGTCGCATCAGCAGATCGCCGAGCGCCTGGGTATTTCCCGCAGCCTGGTGGAAAAGCATATTGTCAATGCCATGAAGCATTGCCGCGTGCGCATGCGCCAGTGGGAGTCCTGAGCGAGCCGTCCGTGGAATGTGAAAATTCCGTGAGTTGGCGACTTGATTTCTCCCGGGTTCACGACAACTATCAATAAAGACCCCCCGCTCAGGCGTCCCGTCTGACGTTGCCGTTGCCGGCGCAGTATGGTCATGGAGCCACCGTCACCACCCAACTGCCCAGGTTCGGACGATGCCTAACAAATCCATGCGCATCCTCATCGCCGATGAGCACCCCGGCCAGCGCCTGCAGCTGGAGAAGATGCTCAATGGCCTGGGTTATTACCGGATCGCCCCGGTGGAGAGTTTCGACGACCTGCAGCGCCTGGTGCACAGTGCCCTGGAACCCTTCAACCTGCTGGTGGGCAACATCGAGCTGGCCAGCCATGCCGGGGTCGACCTGGCGCGTTTTTGCCGGGTCAGCTCGCAGATCCAGCACGCGCTGCTGTACCACTCGCCACACCTGAAAGTGCCCGCTGTACCGCCCAACGATCGCCACGCCGTCAGCATCAGCCTGCCCCATGCCCCCGACAGCGAGGCACTGGAATCCTTCATGGCAATCATCGATATGCCGGTGCTGGTCGGGCAGTTGCCGCTGCCGCCGGGGCTGGCGGGGGCGTCGAACCATGCCCGGCGGCGCACCAACCTCGCGCAGACGGTGTTCTGTCGTAACCCCTGAGCAGGGGGTGGATTTGCTATCCTCTGGCCTTTTGCCTCGTTGCGGAAGCTGCCATGACTGCCATCGATACCACCCGCCCGCCACGGTTCAGCCGTCGCGATCACCGGACCCTGGGGCTGGCCGCGCTGGGTGGCGCCCTGGAAATCTACGATTTCATCATCTTCGTGTTCTTCGCGCTGACCCTCAGCCAGCTGTTCTTCCCGCCTGAAATGCCGGAGTGGCTGCGCCTGCTGCAGAGCTTCGGGATCTTCGTCACCGGCTACCTGGCCAGGCCGCTGGGTGGCATCCTCATGGCCCATTTCGCCGACCACCTGGGGCGCAAGCGGGTGTTCAGCCTGAGCATCCTGATGATGGCGCTGCCGTGCCTGCTGATCGGGGTGATGCCGACCTACGCCGACATTGGCTACGCCGCGCCGCTGATCCTGCTGGCCCTGCGCATCCTGCAGGGTGCGGCGGTTGGCGGTGAGGTACCCAGCGCCTGGACCTTCGTCGCCGAACATGCGCCGTCTGGTCGTCGCGGTTATGCGCTGGGCTTCCTGCAGGCCGGGCTGACCTTCGGCTACCTGCTCGGTGCGCTGACCGCGACCTTGCTGGCGCAGCTGTTCACGCCCCAGGAGATCCTCGATTACGCCTGGCGCTATCCTTTCCTGCTTGGCGGCGTGTTTGGCGTGATCGGTGTCTGGCTGCGTCGCTGGCTGAGTGAAACCCCGGTGTTCCTGGCCCTGCGGGCGCAGCAGGAGCAACCGGTGGCCTTCCCCCTGCGACGGGTGCTGGGCACTCATCGACGGGCCTTGATTCCAGCGGCGCTGCTGACCTGTGTGCTGACCTCGGCGGTAGTGGTGCTGGTGGTGATTACCCCGACCGTGATGCAACAGCGGTTCGGCATGACAGCCGGGCACACCTTCGCCCTGAGCAGCGTGGGTATCGTCTTCCTCAATATTGGCTGCGTGCTGGCCGGCTTGCTGGTGGACCGTATCGGTGCCTGGCGGGCGCTGATGCTCTACTGCCTGCTGCTGCCGTTGGGCATCGGCGCCTTGTACGCCAGCCTGGTGGGCCAGTGGGGGCAGCTCTGGGCGGCCTATGCATTGGCTGGCCTGTCCTGTGGCGTGGTAGGGGTGGTGCCGTCGGTGATGGTCGGGCTGTTCCCGGCCGAGATCCGGGTGTCGGGCATCTCCTTCACCTACAACGTCGCCTACGCCCTGTGGGCCAGCACCACGCCGCTGGCGCTGATTGCCCTGATGCCCTGGAGCCCATGGGTGTGTGTCGGTTTTTGTCTGGTCATGGGCATGGTCGGATTGCTGACGGCGCTCTATTTCGGACGCCGCGAGCCGTTGGAGTTCGCTGCGCAGCCGCTGGCGCTCATGTGCGGTGACAAATGAGGCGGTAATGACTGCTGGGCAGTGAGGCAGACTTCCGGGTGGGGGTTATTAAAATAACCTATTGGCCAAGAATAACCTTAAAGGTTAATTTCTCATGGAAAAGAGAACGCCGCACTGCCCGCTGGAAAGGGTGCGAATGTTGATGAGCCAGGGCCGGGTCAGGCCCACCCGGACAGCTATCCAGGACTGTGATGCGCTCGGGCTGAGCCCTCGCCAGATGCTTGAAGTCGTTCGAGGCTTGTCGGCACACGATTTCTACAAAAGCATGACGACCTATCACGATCATCGGATCTGGCAGGATGTCTATCGTCCCCGAACCGTCTTTGGCGATCTCTACATCAAGCTGACGGTGGTCGATGACGTGCTGATCGTGTCATTCAAGGAGCGTTGAAATGAAGTGTCCCGTGTGTGGTGGTGCTGAGCTGGTCGCCCAGGCTCAGGACATGCCTTATCGATACAATGGCCATTCGACGGTGATCCGCGATGTCTTCGGCGATTATTGCCCTGTTTGCGGCGAGGCGATGCTGAGCATGGCTGAAGCTGAGCGCCTCGGTGATCTGATGCTGGCCTTCAAGCGACAGGTCAATGCCGCCGCTGTCGACCCTGCCTTCATTGCCAGCGTTCGGCGCAAATTCGACCTCGATCAGCGTGAGGCGGGCGAAATCTTTGGCGGCGGGGTCAATGCCTTTTCCCGTTACGAGAACGGCAAGACCCAACCACCGGTCGCACTGATCAAGCTGTTCAAGCTCCTGGATCGTCATCCGGAACTGTTCGAGGAAGTCAGGACTGCCTGATGCGTCCAGGCAGTCAACAGGTCCTACAGGCAGGGTAGGGATTTTGAGCGTCGGCAGCTCTGCACCCCTACAGCGCCTTCGAGGTTGTGCACGTAATTTCGACTGATCGTTGACGGACCCTTCCGTTCATACAGTCAGGAGAAATATGCATGTCCAGTTTCAACATCACCTGGATGACGCGGGCCCAGCTGCCTGCGTTTCCGCCACAGATGAGCTTTTCGGCTGCCAATCCCGCCAGCACGAAACCGGATGATCAGGCCAGGACTCCGGTTATCCGCTGGGGCCGTAGCCTGGCCTGCGTGCTGGAGTCCCGTCACCACCACGACCAGGCCTGGGTGGTAGTCTACGGTGATGGCAAGCAATTGACCGGCGTACACCCGCTGCATGACTTTCGCCATATCAGCCGTATCCAGCTGGCCGCCAACAGCCATGCCGTACTGTTGACCGACAGTGCGCAGCGCCAGCAAACGGTCGAATTCATCCAGCTGAAGGCACTGGATGGCAGTGGTGGTGCCGGGGACCCCGTGAACGGCCTACCCAGCGGTATCCCGTTCATGCTTACCAATGGTCGTGATTACCTGATGGCGGACGAGGAGGGCGTGTGCCTCGCCGTGAACCCGGATCCCAAGGCCATGCAATGGCTCTACAGGGACGGGCAACTGGTCAATGTCACCACCGGGCAGGCCTTGGGGCTCGGGATCTGCGGCAAGGCGAGCGCAGCCTCGGGGGATCGCTGGCGGCTGTCTTCCAAGGGTGAGCTTCTCTATGGCGATGGCACCCGTACCTTGTGCAGTGCTCCGATTTCGGGTGAGGTCTGGCTGCAGCGACGAAGCGAGGCGCTGCCTTCCGACGCCTGGCGGGTGCAACTGCCCCAGCTCCCCCGCCGGGGGCAGGCGCCGAGCATGGTCGTAGACAAACTGAGCGTGTGCCTCGCTGTCTCTGCCGACTACAGTGCCGGAACAGGCGATACCCTTTCGTTCTCGATCAATGGCAGCGAGCACCGCCAGCCGCTGGCCGGCGACTTCGAGCGAGGGGCGCACTTCAAGGTCGAGGTCGACCTGGCCAAGATGTTCCAGCGCAGCGTGATCTATGCCGATGAGCTGCGCTCGGTCGAGATCTACCAGGCCAGTGCCGGGGGGTACGGTCCGGCCTGGAAGATGCAGTCGCTGGACCTGAAGGTCAATGACCAGCTGAACAACCGCGTGGTAGGGAGCGACAACCGCTGGATCGAGGCCAGGGACGGCGTGGCATGGCAAGGCCGGGTGAACTGGCTGGACTGGCGCAAGGCCGATATCTCGGCGCCCCTGGACTTTGCCGGCTACACCTACCCGGTGCAGTTGCAGCAATGGCTGATCGATGTGCTGAAATGGCGCAGCTATCAGCCTGAAACCCTCGATGGCGTCTGCCAGCTGATCGGCGAGGAGCGCGGCCAGATACTGGCGTATGAGCTCAAGAGCGGCAGACTGACCTATCTGCGCCCCAATACTGCCCAGGATGCCTACACCTGGGTCTATACCCCGCAGAAAAGCATTCTGGTCAAATTCTGGGACCAGTCCCTGGACCGTACGCGCTATACCCGGCACAGCCAGCTTGGCGGTGGCCAGCCGGTGGTGTGCGCCGGAGAAATGCGCATCGACCGCAAGACCACCAGCAATGCGGTGAGCGACATCCTTGGTCTGGTCAATGATGCCTCCGGACACTACAAGCCCGATGGCGGGCAGTGCCTGGGGCATGTCCTGGAACGGCTCGAACAACTGGGGCTGGACACCACGCACACCGTGGTTTCGTACAAGGGATAGCGACCATGAAAAAGCCCCCGGGTCTCACGACCAGGGGGCTTTTGCTTGCCGCCAGGGCAGGGCTTACATGTTCGGGTAGTTCGGCCCGCCGGCGCCTTCAGGGGTGACCCAGGTGATGTTCTGGGCCGGATCCTTGATGTCGCAGGTCTTGCAGTGCACGCAGTTCTGCGCGTTGATCTGGAAGCGCTTGTTGCCGTCTTCCTGGGTGACCACTTCGTACACGCCGGCCGGGCAGTAGCGCTGTGCCGGTTCGTCGTACAGCGGCAGGTTGCTGGCGATCGGGATGTTCGGGTCGGTCAGCTTCAGGTGGCAGGGTTGTTCCTCTTCATGGTTGGTGCTGGAGAGGAATACCGAGCTGAGCTTGTCGAAGCTGAGCTTGCCGTCCGGTTTCGGGTAGTCGATCTTCTGCGAGTCCGCCGCGAGCTTGAGGCAGGCGTAGTCCGGCTTGGTGTCATGCAGGGTGAACGGCAGCTTGCCGCCGAACCAGTTCTGGTCGATGTAGTTGAACGCACCACCGAGCAACGGGCCGAACTTGTGCAGCGCCGGGCCGAAGTTGCGGCTGGCGAACAGCTCTTCATGCAGCCAGCTGGCCTTGAAGGCGCTGACATAGCCGTTGAGCTGGTCACCGCCTTCGCTGCCGGCGATCAATGCGTCGGCCACGGCTTCGGCGGCGAGCATGCCGGACTTCATCGCGGTGTGGCTGCCCTTGATCTTGGAGAAGTTCAGGGTGCCCAGGTCGCAGCCGATCAGCGCGCCGCCATTGAAGACCATCTTCGGCAGCGAGTTCAGGCCGCCCTTGCAGATGGCGCGGGCGCCGTAGCTGATGCGCTTGCCGCCTTCGAGGTACTGGGCCATCACCGGGTGGTGCTTCAGGCGCTGGAACTCGTCGAACGGTGACAGGTACGCGTTGGAGTAGGACAGGTCGACGATCAGGCCGACCACCACCTGGTTGTTTTCCAGGTGATAAAGGAAGGAGCCGCCGGTGTTCTCGGCGCTCATCACGTCCAGCGGCCAGCCGGCGGTATGCACCACCAGGCCCTGCTCGTGCTTGGCCGGGTCGATTTCCCAGATTTCCTTGAGACCGATGCCGTAGTGCTGGACGTCGGACTCGTTGTCCAGGTCGAAGCGCTTGATCAGCTGCTTGCCGATATGGCCACGGCAGCCTTCGGCGAACAGGGTGTACTTGGCGCGCAGCTCCATGCCCGGGGTGTACAGGCCTTCTTTTGGCTGGCCTTCGCGGTCGACACCCAGGTCGCCGGTGACGATGCCACGCACCACGCCGTTTTCATCGAACAGTGCCTCTTGCGCGGCGAAGCCCGGGTAGATCTCGACGCCCAGGTTCTCGGCCTGCTGGGCCAGCCAGCGGCACAGGTTGCCCAGGGAGATGATGTAGTTGCCGTGGTTGTGCATGGTCTTGGGCACGAACAGGTCGGGGACCTTGGTCGAGCTGTCGGCACTTTTCAGCACATAGATGTCGTCGCGCTTCACTTCGGTGTTCAGCGGCGCGCCGAGTTCTTTCCAGTCGGGGAACAGTTCGTTCAGGGCGCGTGGTTCGAACACCGCGCCGGAGAGGATGTGGGCGCCGACTTCGGAGCCTTTCTCGACCACGCAGACGCTGATCTCGCTACCGGCTTCGGCGGCCTTCTGCTTCAGGCGGCAGGCGGCGGACAGGCCCGCCGGGCCTGCGCCGACGATGACCACGTCGAATTCCATGTATTCGCGTTCCACAGGTTCTCTCCTACTCAAGGCTCATCGCGTTGCTTGTCTTTTATGGGTGTTCACGGTCACGTGCGGCGTGCAGAGGCTGTAGCTTCGCAGGTGATGGACTACACCGTTTTGTCTTGGCCGCGCATTATATCTACACCACTTGGCGGGTCCAATACAAACGTTTGTTTGAATTTGCCGGAGGCCCGTAGAATCGCAGGTAGGCGGCTGGAGGCTGGCCAATTTGCCGTATTGACCGGATTGGGTGTTACGGTCAAGATACGAGCGCTTTCGCGTTCGCCGTAGGCTGACCGTCGGGCGCAGGTGCACCCCTAAAGACCAGGCGTGGAGCAGGGTTTACGGGCCGAATCAGGTTTTGTAGTGGAGTCTACACGCCACGACAGAAAATGACCCGCGGGTTTTGTCCCTGAAGGTCGCAACAAGACTGATCGGTCAACTGAACTTTGTCGGCGTCGGAACGTTTTTAGAGGTGCCCTTGTACCCACGCGCATTCGCCGGGCAGTCCCCAGGCGATCTTCTTTTCACCGGAGAGTAACGAGGAATCCATGAAGGTTCTTGTAGCTGTCAAACGAGTGGTCGACTACAACGTCAAGGTTCGCGTCAAGGCGGACAACTCCGGCGTCGACCTTGCAAACGTCAAGATGTCCATGAACCCCTTCTGCGAAATCGCCGTGGAAGAAGCCGTCCGCCTGAAAGAGAAGGGCGTGGCGAGCGAAATCGTCGTTGTCTCCATCGGCCCGACCGCCGCCCAGGAGCAACTGCGTACCGCCCTGGCCCTGGGCGCCGACCGTGCCATCCTGGTCGAGGCCGCTGACGAACTGAACTCCCTGGCCGTGGCCAAGGCGCTGAAAGCCGTTGTCGACAAGGAGCAGCCGCAGCTGGTCATCCTCGGCAAGCAGGCCATCGACAGCGACAACAACCAGACCGGCCAGATGCTGGCCGCGCTGACCGGCTTCGCCCAGGGCACCTTCGCCTCCAAGGTCGAAGTCGCCGGCGAAAAGGTCAACGTCACCCGTGAAATCGATGGCGGCCTGCAGACCGTTGCGCTGAATCTGCCAGCCATCGTCACCACCGACCTGCGCCTGAACGAGCCGCGCTACGCGTCGCTGCCGAACATCATGAAGGCCAAGAAGAAGCCGCTGGAGACCATCACTCCAGACGCGCTGGGCGTGTCCATCGCCTCCACCAACAAGACCCTCAAGGTCGAAGCGCCTGCCGCCCGCAGCGCCGGTATCAAGGTCAAGTCGGTGGCCGAACTGGTCGAGAAGCTGAAGAACGAAGCGAAGGTAATCTAAATGACTATCCTGGTTGTCGCTGAACACGAGAACGGTGCCGTAGCCCCGGCCACCCTGAACACTGTCGCCGCTGCCGCCAAGATCGGTGGTGATATCCACGTGCTGGTCGCCGGCCAGAACGTCGGTGGCGTCGCCGAGTCCGCCGCCAAGATCGCCGGCGTGGCCAAGGTGCTGGTCGCCGATAACGCCGCCTACGCCCATGCCCTGCCGGAAAACGTCGCGCCGCTGCTGGTCGAGCTGGCCAAGGGTTACAGCCACGTGCTGGCCCCGGCCACCACCAATGGCAAGAACATCCTGCCGCGCGTTGCCGCGCTGCTGGACGTCGACCAGATCTCCGAGATCATCGCCGTTGAATCCGCCGACACTTTCAAGCGTCCGATCTATGCCGGTAACGCCATTGCCACCGTGCAATCGAGCGCTGCGGTCAAGGTCATCACCGTGCGTACCACCGGCTTCGACGCCGTGGCCGCCGAAGGTGGTTCGGCCGCTGTCGAAGCCGTCGCTGCCGCCCACGACGCCGGCAAGTCGGCCTTCGTTGGCGAAGAGCTGGCCAAGTCCGACCGTCCTGAGCTGACCGCCGCCAAGATCGTCGTTTCCGGTGGTCGCGGCATGGGCAACGGTGACAACTTCAAGCACCTGTACGCCCTGGCCGACAAGCTCGGCGCCGCCGTCGGCGCCTCGCGCGCCGCGGTCGACGCAGGCTTCGTGCCGAACGACATGCAGGTCGGCCAGACCGGCAAGATCGTCGCGCCACAGCTGTACATCGCCGTCGGTATCTCCGGCGCGATCCAGCACCTGGCCGGCATGAAGGACTCGAAAGTGATCGTCGCGATCAACAAGGACGAGGAGGCGCCGATCTTCCAGGTCGCCGACTACGGCCTGGTCGCCGATCTGTTCGAAGCGGTTCCGGAGCTGGAAAAGCTGGTCTGATCCGCCTGCTTCACTTATAAAGAACCCGGCCCGCCCTTGGCGGTCCGGGTTTTTTCATGGATTTTTTCAGGGGCGGGGAGAGGTTGCATGGCGTTTCGCTGGAGCAAGGGAGGGCTGGCCTGCGTGCTGGCGCTGCTGTCGACGCAGGCCTTGGCGCTGGGCAAGTGCGAGCGTCTGGTGGCCACCGGCAGCCCGGATGCGCCGCCGTACTCCTGGCAGGATCCGCAAGACCCGAAACACCTGATCGGCGCCAATGTCGACCTGCTGCGCCAGGTGGCTGCCGAGCTTGGGGTGAAGGTCGAGGTGCTGCACGCCGGCAAGCGCGAGCAGGCTCTGGAGGAGGTGCGCAGCGGGCGCATGGACCTGTTGCTCGACACGCCGATGCAGGTCACCCAGCTGACCAGTCTGGATTACATCCATCCGGCCTTGCAGCTCAACGAATACCTGGTCTGGACCCGCCATGACGCCACCCTGGTGTTCGATGGCCCGGCTGACCTTGCCCAGTACCGCGGCGCCCTGTCCGAGAAGGCCCGCCTGACCCCGGCCTTCGATGCCTTTGCCAGGACCCAGCTCAAGCTGGAGCCGGCGCAGAACCTGACGCAGGCCTTCCAGAAACTGGTGCTCGGCCAGGTCGACTATGTGCTGGCTGGGCGCTACTCGGGCATGGCCATGGCGCAGAGCCTGGGCGTGGGCAACGACCTCATCGCCCGGGGTTTGCCGGTGGATCGTCCGGGGCTGTACCTGGCGGTCTCGCACAACTCGGCGTGTAACGACAGCTGGTTGCGCGGACAACTGGCGAAAAAACTGACAGAATTGCCGATCTCCGGGGCGAGCGAAGCTGTGCTGCAGCGCAATGTCGAGCGTTGGAAGGCGCAGATGCAGGCGTCGCAGGGTGCCCCCAAACAGTAGGAAGCGTGAGTGAGAATCCAACCCTTGATGCTTGCCCTGGCCGTGCTCGGCCTGGTCGGCTGTGCCAACGACCCGGCACCCAATGAACAGCTGCGCCTGTCGGAACAGGCCTTGGAGCAGGCCAAGGCGGTCGGCGCCAATGAGCAGGTGCCGGAGTTCAAGTTGGCCGAAGACAAGCTGGCCCGGGCCAAGAGCAACATGCTCGGCGAAAGCCACCGCGATGCGCGCATGCGCGCCGAGCAGGCCGAGCTCGATGCGCGCCTGGCCGAGGCGCGGGTACTGAACCAGAAGAGCGAGGAGCAGCTGCAGGCGATGCAGTCGCGGATCAAGCGCCTGCGTAAGCAACTGGAGGTGCAGCCATGAAGTCTCTCAAGCCCATGGCGGCCCTGGCCTTGCTGGCCCTGGTCGGTCTGCAGGGCTGCGCCAGCCAGCGCAGCGAGTCGGCACTGGACGATGCCAGTGCTGCGTTCCAGAAGGTCAAGGACGATTCCGACGTGCTGCGTAGCGCGCCTCGCGATGTGATCCGCGCCGGCGAGTCGTTGGCGCGTGCGGAGCGCCTGGCGGGCTATGTCGGCACCGGCAGCGATGTTCGTCATTACGCCTACCTGAGTCAGCGCTACAGCGAGATTGCCAGCGAGCATGCCAAGCTGGCGTTGAACCAGGAGCGCCTGGCCAAGCTCGACCTGGAGCGCCAGCGCCTGCAGTTGGCGCTGCGCGAGGCCAAGCTGGCCAGCGTCCAGCAGCAGGGCAAGTTCGTCGAAGCGCAGATTGTCGCGCTGGCGTCGGAGCAGACCGATCGCGGTCTGGTCATGACCCTGGGCGATGTGCTGTTCGATACCGGCCAGGCTGATCTGAAGAACTCGGCCAGCCGTACTGTATTGAAGCTGGTGCAGTTCCTTCAGCTCAATCCACGGCGCGTGGTGCGGATCGAGGGTTATACCGATAGCACCGGTGCGGCGGAGGAGAACCTGAAACTGTCCCGTGATCGTGCGCAGTCGGTGGCCGATATGCTGGTTGATCTGGGGGTGGACGAGAAGCGGATCCAGGTCGAGGGTTATGGTGACCAGTACCCGGTTGAGGCCAATGCTTCGGAGCGGGGCAGGGCGCAGAATCGTCGGGTCGAGATCGTCTTCTCCGATGACAAGGGTAAACTCGCGCCAGCGCGTTGAATTCTGTTTTGATTTCGAGCAAGCCCGTTCCTGCAAGAAGTTATACATAACTTGTAGAAGCGGGCTTGCACACGATAGGGTTCATCCAGCCAATTCATAGTCAGTCGGCTAACTACCACTTCGCATTTCTTGATCTGATCTTGATCTTGATCTTGCTGTTGCTTCTAAGTGCGCAATAGTTCAGGTGCCG